>CAYJHS010000056.1:0-12850 GCA_964369815.1 uncultured Desulfovibrionaceae bacterium | reverse complement strand
ATTACGATATTGGTCAATGGCGTAGGAAAGCCCTTGAAATGTATAAAAAGAAAGTCCCACCGGAAAAAGAAATTCTGCATTTGAAATAATATTATATAGAGGAATACTAAGACCAATAGAAAGGAAAAATCCTTCTAAATTAGTAAGGAAAAATTCATAATATTTATAAAAAACCAATAAAAAAATATGAATACTGACGTTTACACCTAAAATCCACTGTGATATTCTAGTTTTTTGCCTATAATGCTGTATAAGCCCCACAGCGAGCCAATTTAAGATAGCTACTAAGAAAAGAAGTGGCAAAAATGTCATGCCAGCAGAGGCATAAAAAACAATACTAAAAATTAATAAAAATGTTTTATATTGCATAGTTCCTTTGCGAACAAAGGCGTGCATAAAAAGCACTAAAATAAAAAAGAAAGCAAAAGGTACTGTTACAAAATTCATTTAATTGTCCCTAAAACATTATAAACTCATATTGATTAAAAAACACAAGGTACTAAACATACATAGAAATGTAATACAATGTATTCTTTGCGCATTTTCTTAGCAAAAAAACAGTGAATGCGCAAGGTTTTTATATGCTCGACCAAACACGTCACACAGCATCTCATTGCACATTCTATTCATAAAAAATATTTAAGAACAACAGAATATGCATGACCTAGAAATATTTTTAGCACTTTGATGGAGAAAGCCAAGGTGCAGCATTGAAAAAAGGTCAGCAAAACCCTTATGCAACACCATAAATATGCAGAAATTTAAAACAAGGCTGTGAAGATAAACCATTTGTACAAAAAATATATTTGACAAAAACTTTAAATGTAGCCATGTTGTACAGCATATAATATATGTTATTTGGAGTATGCTCATGAATAAACTTCGCTCATCTTTCTTATGTATCTGTTTGATTTTGTTGGCTACACCTGCTTTTGCCAATGAGATTATTTTTATGAATGCCAACAAATTCCCAATAAATGCTTTACGCCTTACTAACCAAACCACCGGAAAGGGATATAGTCTTTTAACCTCTCCCTTAGCCCCTCAAGAATCGTTACGCGTACAGCTTGAGGATGATGGATTGTGGGGAATTATGGCGGTGGACCCCAATGGAAGCGCAGTTTATTTTGAAGATATTGATATGCAGCACATTAAACAAATTCATATTTTTGCTAATGGAACTATGGACATTTATAGGTAACATATAATATTATTTTGTATTTGTAGATAATTACCCAAATGATATTTGACTTTAATAAAAATACATGGCAGTGAAATTTTAAAAATTTAGTTACTTTAAGAAAGATGTATATAAGTGCTGATTTTTTTAAGACTTATAACATTTTTTGATGACCTAAGGTTCTGTAAACTTTTACAAGGTCTGCTTTAAGGAAAATGTATGAAAATTACCCTTTGGGGAACAAGAGGTTCAAGTCCCAATCTTAGTATAAATCACTTAGAATATGGTGGAAATACCACCTGCATTCAAGTAGAAACTTTGAAAGGCGACTGTATTATTTTAGATGCAGGTACGGGTATTCATGCCCTTGGTAAACATTTACTAGAAAACGCTACCAATAAAAAATGCTCTATTTGCTTCACCCATAAGCACTGGGATCATATTCAAGGCTTAACCTCCTTTCCCGTGCTCTATAGTCCCCACTGGGAAGTTGATTTTTACACACCCAAAAATACAGTAAAAACTTGGCAAAAAACCTTTAGTACCCTCTTTGACTTATCCTATTTTCCGGTATCGTGGGAACAAATACAAAAAAATATTAATTTACATGATGAATTTGAAAGTGGCGAATCCTTTCACATAGGTTCTGCCCTTGTGGAAACATGCCCCACTGTCCACCCCGGAGGTTGTACCTCATATAAAATCACTGCCGATGGTCTAACCCTTTTCTTTTCTGGAGATCATGAGTGGGGGAATAGCAACACAAAAGAGCATGAAAAATTAATAAATTTTATGAAAAATGCCGACATTGTTATAGCTGATAGTCATTTTTTTACACCAGAGTATGAAACTCATAGAGGTTGGGGACATAGCACAGCAAAGCAATGGATTGAAATTGTTCGTAAAACACAAGCAAGAACCCTTGTTCTCACGCATCACCATCCTGACCATACCGATGAAGACTTAGAGAGCAGATTGCGCTTTTTGTGTAATGAAGAAAAAAACCTCCCCTTTACTTTAGCCATGGGCTATGAGGGCATGATTATTAACTCTCAAGGTGCATACTCACACATAAAGGAAAAACCAAAAAAAACTGCCTGTCCCGTATGTTCCTTTACAAAACAGCTTTCACAATACCTTGACTATTCAGTTATTTTAGAAAGTGTGCTCACTGAAGCGCGCTCCATTGGCAACGCAGAAGCCGGCACCATATATCTTATTGATGAGCATAATGCCAACAGGCTTGTTTTTTCATATGCACAAAATGACATTCTATTTTCTGAAACAGAAACCAATAAATTGTTTTATTTAGATCATGGTATGCCCATTGAAAACTCTTCCATTGCAGGCTTTGTGGCACTAACTTGTAATATCCTTAACCTTGAAGATGTTCATGATTTGCCACCTGATGTTCCCTATGCGTATAATGACTCTTTTGACAAAAAAACGTCTTATAAAACTGTTTCCATGTGTACCATTCCATTATTAGCGCAAAACAGAGAAGTAGTTGGCGTGCTACAAGTTATCAATAGTAAGGATGAAAATGGAAATATTCAGCCTTTCAGTATTGAAATGCAAAATAATCTAGAAAACCTTGCTACCGTTGCCTCACGAACCATCGCCCAAAATCGCATGGATAATCAATTTATTATGCGTCTTTTGGAAACAGCCGCGCTACGTGACCCCTCAGAATCCGCCATGCACGTCTTGCGTGTGGGAGCCATTAGCGCAGAAATTTATCATCAGCTCGCTCTTTCATGGGGAGACCCCATCGAAAAAATCCGCAAAACTAAAGATTTTATCAAACAAGCCGCCATGTTACATGACGTAGGTAAGGTGAGTATTCCCGACGCCCTTTTGAAAAAGCCAGGATCTCTCACTGCAGAAGAATATGTCATTATGCAAACCCATAGTGCCGCCGGTGCTAATATTTTTCGAGATAAGAAGCTGAATATAGATATTATGGCTTATAATGTGTGCTTGCATCATCACCAACGCTGGGACGGCGGAGGCTACACTGGTGACCCTAATAGCCCAGCATTAAAAGGAAATGATATCCCCATAGAAGCACGTATTGTTTCTGTAGCGGACGTATATGATGCCTTAAGAAGCAAAAGATGTTATAAAGACTCCATTGAAGTAAAGCCAAGTCTTGCCATTATCAAAGCAGAATCCGGCAAAGCTTTTGACCCACAAGTTGTTGAAGCCTTCTTGCAAATTCATGAGCTTGTAGAAAATATTATGAAGCGCTATCCAGACCAAGCCTAGGTGAGAAATTCATTGGGGAAACTTGAAAAATTCATTGGGGGAAAATTTTTGTGAACAAAAGTTTTCCCCCAAACCCCCTTTCAAAAAACTTTCAATGCGACTAAATACCATTGTTAAAAATTGGTGTTGTCGCAACTGTTCCTTACACACGACACAGCAGTGTTTCGTCTTGCATTTGTACTGGCTTTACTGCCACGATGCCTTGCGGTGTCTGTAAAGAGTCAGGATTTGCGAGATGAACACACGGCAATAGTTGACATGACACATAGTGTGCATCGACGCCCTTTATGAGAGCATTGTGGCTACAAGTTTCCTCACTGTCTCCTTGTGCATCAAAAACAACATGCAAAGATTCTTCCTGTAACAAGCTTTGAACAAAAGTCTTTTTTTGCTTTTCCACAAGACTGCGTACTCGCGCAGCGCGTTCTAGTTTAAGGGCATGCGGAATTTGCTGAGAAAAGTTTGCCGCGGCAGTGCCAGGGCGTATGGAATAAGGGAAAACGTGTGCGTATGTTAAGCCAATTTCTTCTATAAAGTCTAGTGTTTGCAAGACGTCATCTTCACTTTCTCCGGCAAAACCCATCAAGATATCTGCGCCTAATCCCATACGTTTCCAGTGTTCACGCAGGTTTTTAATGGTATGCTTTAACTGTGCAAGAGCATAATGGCCACGCCCCATTTTCTTTAATACTTGTGGCGATCCGTGTTGTAAGGAAAGATGTAAATGTGGGCATAATAAAGAGGATGTTGTTAGCGCCTCTACCCCTTTGATGTTAAGCTGACTTGGTTCTAGGGATGAGATACGCAGACGTGCTTTACCTTTCCAATCTGGGGCTAAAATCTTTTCCAGTAAAAGAACAATATCCCAAAAATCCCACTGCTTACCATTAATACTCCCTAAATCACGACCATAGTGATGTAGGTTAATACCGGAAAGCATAATCTCTCTGTGACCTGCTTCAAAGAGCCTTTGTGCTTCTTCCACGATAGCCATGGGGGGACGGCTAATACTTTTCCCGCGTACAAGGGGTACAATGCAATAGGTGCAACGATGTGAGCAGCCGTCTTGGATTTTAAGCACGGGACGCACTCGATGAAAACGACTAATACTAAAACCGGAAAAGGCTTCCTCCCCAAAGGGGTTGATATATTCGGGCATACTCAGTGCTTTTTCTGGACATAAAAAAGCTTGCAAAGCTTTGGGCCCTTGTAAAAGTAAAGCTTTAGCTTTAGGAGGAACAAGTAGATCGTAATGTTTTCTTGAGAGATTTTCGTTCCGTGAGCTTGTAGTAGTATGGGAGTTTTTTTGAGGGGCTTGCTGTAAAGTTTTTTCCACAAGGTGTGCGGCACAACCGCTAAGAATGCGCAAGCATGGTTTTGTATTTTTTACCTTTTCTTGCACTTTTTGTAAACGGTATAAGGCATTGCGTGTATCTCGCTCGCCCCGTGCGGTAATAGCACACGAATTGACTAAAAAAACTTCAGGTGACTCTTCAATGTCTACTTCTTTACCGCCAATTTTTTGCCATGCTTCACGTATAGACTGACTTTCATATTGATTAATTTTGCACCCAAGAGTAACAATATGAAAAGTCCAAGAAGAAAACATGTTTACGGCAAAGAAGTAAGTGATATATTAAGAAGTTCGTGAACTTCCAAAAAACTTTATAGAAACAATTTCATAGGTTACACGCCCACGAGGAATTTCTACGGTAACTTCGTCACCCTCTTCTTTTCCAAGTAAAGCTTTACCTACTGGTGAAAGGACAGAAATGGAACCGGAAGCAAAATCTGCTTCATCTGGCCCAAGCAAGGTAAAAGTTTTTTCTTCACCGGTATCAACGTCTTCCACTTCCACGGTGGCACCAAAAATAACTTTATCGCTTTCAAGGCTATCTAAATCAATAATCTGAAATTGACTCATACGAGATTCAATATAAGAAATACGAGCTTCTGTCATCCCCTGGCGCTCACGTGCCGCATCATAGCCAGCAGTTTCTTTAAGGTCACCCTCTTCGCGTGCTTCTTTGATAGCTTGGATAATGTTTGGTCTTTCACTTTTTAGTTGCTCAAGTTCTGTTTCCAGTTGTGCAAAACCTTGTTTAGAAATTGGAATACTCATAACTATTTACCTCTATTATGAAAAAAAGTACGCCCATTGTAAAGCACAACGGGGCGTACATTTGGTGTCATTCAATTTTTATATACTAAGTCCTAAGGTGCCTGACGTCAAGTAAAAATTCTCATTGCCAAGCATCATTATAATGTGTATCTATCTTTCCTTAACACGTCAGGAAAGTCTTATGCGGGACAGACTTTTTTCCAATATATGTATGATAGATACAGTAATCCTTGCAAAAAAGTATAGTTTTTACGTCCCTCCCCTGTCAGAAACAAAACATTTTCCACATCAGGTATTTTGATTTATGAAAAAATATTTTCGCCACATTGGCCCTGTGCTTATTTCCATCATATTTGTTGGAGCTATGTACCTTTTATATAATAAATTAAAAGCGTATAGTTTAGTACAGATTCAAGAAAGCCTTTCACAAATTTCCAATTGGCGCTTGCTTGCTTCCATCGGGCTTATGATTGTAAACTATCTTATCTTGGTAGGTTACGACTGGCTTGCCCTTGTAGCCATCAAGAAGCCTTTACCTTTACAAAAAGTTTCACTAGTGTCCTTTATTGGGCAAACAGTGAGCTATAATTTTGGTGCTTTGCTTGGTGGTACAACGGTACGTTACCGTTTTTACGCTACTTGGGGTTTTTCACTGCACGATATTGTACGCCTTGTTCTTATGCTCGCAGTGACTTTTTGGGTTGGTGCACTTGGCCTGTGTGGTTTAGTTTTTATTATTGCCCCCCCTGTCATTCCGGCAGAATTTTTAGAAGCTTTTCCCATAAAAGATGTTAGGGTACTAGGAGCTGCACTTCTTTCTGTGACTCTTGTATATTTTGTCGCCTGTCACTTTATACGTTCCCCCATTAAAGTATTTGGTAAAGAGTTTGCTTTTCCAACGCTTAAAATTGCCTTACTTCAAGCTGCCGTAGCTGGTATTGACCTTATTGTGGCCGCAGGTTGCATGTATGTACTGATTTCACCAGATCTTGGCATTAGCTTTGGGCAATTTTTGCCAAGTTATCTCATGGCCCAAGTTGCCGTTGTTTTAACTCACGTTCCTGGCGGTGTAGGCGTCTTTGAACTTGTTATTTTGCATTTAACGCACACCTCCAATGAGCAAATGGTTATTGCTGTAGTGCTCTGTTTTCGTTTAATTTATTTTATCCTTCCTCTGCTTATGGCAGCTTTGCTTTTGGCTGTATATGAAATGCGTCATAACAAAGGTGTGCTACGTAGTGCTGGTCGCTGGCTTTCTGTGCTCTCTCACAGTATTAATGCTCGCATCACCTTTGGTGTGGGGGCACTCATGCTAATTTTTACAGAGCTTCCCATTAGGAAAAAAGGCACCATATTTCTTTCCATAGACTGGCCATATTCTTTGAATGTAATTTTACAAGTCTTGTGTACTCTTTCTGGGGTAGTTTTGCTCTTCCTCGCTTATGGGCTTGAAATCAGACAGAAAAAAGCTTGGTGGCTTACGGTATCTTTCTTAAGTCTTGGTATTTTTTGTGCGCTGTTAAAAGGCTTACATTTTTATGTAGTAGGTATGCTTCTTGTGCTCTTCCTCTCTATCATTGCCGGACGCAAACGCTTTTACCGTAAATCTTTTTTCTGGGAAAACGCTTTCCCATTGCAGTGGCTTTGGCCTGCATGGCTCGTGCTTGTACTAAGTTTCGTTTTAGCCTACGTTTTCAGAGATGGCAACTATGCGTGGTCATTGGAAAATCCTCTTGACGCTTTACTTAATATGAAAATTTTATTAACTGTATATGGTGCACTCTTTTTAGCTTGGCTTTGGCGTATTCGGCAGCGTCAAAAAAATCTTTCATAAATGAGATGGCTATGAATAATTTTACATCTAAAAATCCACACGACAGCATCACCTGTGAAGAATATAATGCTTTGCTTGAGGCGTTTAATGCTGGTCAAGCTGAGCTATCTTTCTATAAATCTATGGTGGAAACCATTCCGCTTCCTATGTTTGCCAAGAATAACAAGGAAGAATTTTGTGTGGCAAATAAAGCCTATAGAGATTTTTTTTCCATTAAAAAGGAAGATATTCTCAATAAAAGCATACAAGATGTACACTATTTCTCCCCTCAGGAAAAAGCTTTACTCCAACAGCAAGATTTAGATACCGTTGAAAATTTGGCTGAAATCCATAGTGAAGTAACCTATAACATAAAGCATAATTCCTATCCTGTGCTCTTTTGGGGCAAAGGCTTTATGGTAGAAACTACTAAGAAAAAAGCAATGGTCGGCATCATTGTGGATATTAGTGCTCAAAAAAAGCTGGAAAATATGCTTGAAAATACTGTGCGAGAACTCAAAATTGCACAGTTAGAGGCTGCCGCATCCACAGAGCGTATTCAACATTTGGTGGACAACATGCCTCTTGCGGCACAGATTTGGTCGGAGACAAGTGAAATTCTCGAAACCAGTATGAAAATGGTGCATTTATTCGGTTTTGAATCTAAAGAAGAATATATTAAGCATTTTTTTGAACTTAACCCAGAATATCAACCCGACGGACAAAAGAGCTTAGAAAAAGGTCCAAAGCTTATAGCGGAAACATTCAAAAAAGGCACTTTAGTTACCGAGTGGATACATCAAAAACTCGATGGTGAGCTTATTCCTTTTGAAGTCACTCTAGTCAAAAGTTTTCTACAAGGAAAAACCGTTATCCTTGCTTTTCTTAAAGATTTACGTGAGCATTATGCTACCCTTGAAAAATTGCGGGAAGCCGACGACTACACTAAGCTTATGCTTGATAGTAATCCTTATGGTACATTAATTTGGGATAGTAATTTTAACTTGGTGCATTGTAATAAAGCATTGGCAAAAAACTTTGGCCTTGAAGAAGCTGAAGATTTCATAACACATTTCTTTGAACTTATTCCAGAATATCAACCAGATGGTACAGTTTCCCTTGTTCGTATGCAAGAACAACTTAAGCAAGCTTTTAGTGAAGGTACAGCAGAGTGCTTCTGGATGGGAAAAAGTATCAACGGTGAAGAGCTGCCCTCAGAAGTGTACGTTGTGCGCACAAGATACCGTGGCGAATATATGGTTGTTGGTTATGTTAAAGACATACGAGATGTGGAGCTGAGCAAGAAGAAAGCTATTATGGCTGAGCAACGTACACAAGGAATTTTGAATGGTGTCCCCCTTGGCATCAATATTCTCACCCCAGACTTTACCCTCATTGATTGCAATGATGTGGCAGTAAAGTTGATGGATTATACTTCAAAGGAAGAATATTTACAGAATTTTTTGAAAGTTTTTCCTCCGGTTCAACCTGATGGTACCATAACAAAACAGCTTATTGCAGAACACCTTGCTAAAGTAGTCCAACACGGCAAAAGCCATTTGGAAATTTTTGCTGTAGACAAAGAAGAAAATTTTATCCCCTTTGAAGTGACCATTGTAAACGCCTATTTAGAAAATGAAAATCTATTTATTGCCTATGCCCATGACCTACGCGAAAGCAAGCGCATGTTACAAGAAATTGAGCATGCTAAAGAAATTGCCGAAAAAAGTGCTCAGGCCAAGAGCGATTTTTTGGCCAATATGAGTCACGAAATTCGTACTCCTATGAACGGTATTTTAGGGCTTTTACACATTCTTTCTGACACCCCTCTCAATGAAGTACAACAGGACTATGTGCAAAAGACGCTTTTTTCAACCAATGAACTTTTACGTATCATTAATGATATTTTAGATTTTTCTAAAATTGAAGCTGGCAAGCTTGAGATGGAATCTCTTCCTTTTAATTTGCATAACCTGTGTATGGAATTGAAAGATTTGCTAGAACCTGCCGTGCACAAAAAAGGCCTTTCCTTCTCCTTGTATGAAGGGAGTTATGCTACACTGGAAATTGTTGGCGACCCCTTGCGCTTAAAGCAAGTACTCCTAAACCTTTTGGGTAATGCCATTAAATTTACTCATGAAGGCGGGGTGAGTTTACGCATTCAAAGCATGAATGTGCACAATAAAGAACTGCATTGTCAATTTTCGGTCAAAGATAGCGGTATTGGTCTAAAAAAAGAGCAAGTGAAAAATTTATTTTCTGCTTTTTCTCAAGCAGACAGCTCTGTAACACGTAAATATGGTGGAACAGGCCTTGGTTTGGCAATTTCTAAACGTATTGTAGAGATGATGCACGGAAAAATTTGGGTAAAAAGCACTCCTAATCAAGGATCAGAGTTTATCTTCACAAGTATTTTTCCCATAGCCATGCAGGATCATGGACAACTTCCATCGCCCCAACCTTTGCATATTGCGTCAAAAGCTTTACAACAAGGGGGACACCTGCTCTTAGTCGAAGATAATCAAATAAATCAAATCATTGCCGAAGAACTCTTAAAAAAAGAAAATTATACCATAGACATTGCTAACAATGGGCAAGAAGCCATAGATATGCTTAAGGAAAAACACTATGATGCTGTACTGATGGACATTCAAATGCCAATTATGGACGGTCTTACAGCAACAAAAAATATCCGCCAAGACAGTAATTTTACCCAGATACCTATCATTGCAATGTCTGCTCATGCCATGACCGGTGATAGAGAAAAAAGCCTTTCTGCTGGTATGAATGATCATATTACCAAGCCCATATCTCCGGAGATATTGTACGCAACATTGCAACGTTTGCTACATAAAAAATAATTTCTACATCAAAACTTGTATTTTTTGTAAAACTAGCTGCAATTACAACACTTTTTTTGAATACATTGTAATTTTTAACTTGCTTTTTGCGAGTGATTCCTATAAAGTATCTCATCAACTTAAATTGTGTTTCTAAACATAGTTTCTAAAGCCTTTCTTTTGTTTCGTCTTATTGCTTTTCTATGCCTTATTTAGGGGGAGCTTCCCCCATGCAGTTTTAATGCTATACAAAGAGGACGAAAATGCTTCAACACGAATTAAATAATGTTTATCATCTTGAAATGAGTGACTGGAGATACACACATAACGGTGAATCTCGCGGATTTATTCAACCTCTAAAAATCAGTGAGCTTTGGTTTCATACGGGCACTAACTGTAACTTGCGGTGTCCTTTTTGCTTTGAGGGTGCAAGCCCCGGAAATAAACGCTTGGAAGCACCATCCTTGGCTGAAATTCTCCCCTTTTTGGATGAGGCAAAAAAACTTGGAGTACAGCAAATTGCCTTTACTGGCGGCGAACCCTTTGTGCATGCACATATGACCGATATTATTGATGCAGCCCTAGATATTGCTCCTTGTCTTATTTTGACCAACGCCACAGCACCTTTGCACCGTGCTATCCCTAAGCTTGCCGCCTTCAAGCAAAGCATACACGAGTTGACATTTCGAGTAAGTCTTGACTCACCAAACCCTGACGAACACGATATTAATCGTGGTCTTGGAACCTTTGAAAAAGCTCTTGATGGTATGGCACAATTACATGCCTTAGGCTTTAAGGTTTCTGTGGCACGTCAGCAACAAGAAACTCAAGATGTACAGGCTATTTATGATGCTTATGCAGCACACTTTGTAAGAAAAGGCATACCATCATCCTTGCCCTTTGTTTCATTCCCCAATTTACTAGAACCAAACGCTATGCCAAACGTGCCAAATATTAGTGAAAAGTG
This sequence comes from uncultured Desulfovibrionaceae bacterium, assembly GCA_964369815.1. Taxonomy (GTDB): domain Bacteria; phylum Desulfobacterota; class Desulfovibrionia; order Desulfovibrionales; family Desulfovibrionaceae; genus CAYJAD01. Next base: position 1,660 of record CAYJHS010000056.1, on the reverse strand, counting down.
TATGACCACTTACAAAACACAAGAAGAACGTGAGCGTTTTATGTGTAATTACAGTAAAATGGTTGTAAAAAAACACGGGCGCATGCAGGTGTATGCGTGTACCTTAGTGGATGATGACTCAGACTATGCTCTTGCTTCCACCTTAGAACAGGCCATGCGATATAGGATAATGTTGCGCCATCATCGATGCTACAGTTGTTTTGTGTCTGGCACATCTTGTAGTGGTAGCTAGCAAGTGATTTCTAAATAATTAAAAAGAGTTTGTTGACATGTAAAAAAGGAGTTTATTATGCCAAAGTGGGTTAAAGCCGTTGTCATCCTGACACTTCTTGTCGCAGTCATTATTATAATACGCTCCTTAGGGCTTGATCAGCATATTGAAGAGTTTCGTGAATGGGTAAAAGCTCAAGGTAGTTTGGGGCCCATCATTTTTATTGCTGTCTATGCCCTTGTGACCGTTTTAGCCTTGCCAGGCTCCGCTTTTAGTATCATGGCTGGGGTTTTGTTTGGTTCCTTAGTCGGTGTGATAGTAGTTATTGTGGGTGCAACCATTGGTGCGTCTTTATGTTTTCTTATTGCACGTTATTTGTTGCGTGGTTCAGTGGAATCATGGCTTGAAAAAAGTGAAAAATTCCAAAAGCTTGACAATATTACCGAAAAAAATGGCAGTATCATTGTTGCCATAACTCGCCTTGTACCTCTCTTTCCCTTTAACTTACTTAACTATGGTTTTGGTCTCACCAAAGTTCCTTTTTTAACATATGTGTTATGGACATTTACTTGTATTATCCCAGGAACGGCGCTTTATGTTGTGGGCACCGACGCCATTACCCAATCCATAAGCAAGGGAGAAATACCTTGGGTTCTGGTTGGTATTGTGGTGCTAATCCTAGGCATTTTGACTGTTGTTGTGAACAAAGCCAGAAAAAGCATTAAGGAGTAACATATGTCTATTCCAGTATTATTTCCGCAAGATACATACAATCAAGAGCTTACTAATCATACTGCTCCTGAGGACTGGATAAATCCAACACCGGCGCCTAAATATTCCATGGTGGCCATAGGTGGCGGTACTGCTGGGCTTATTGTTTCTATTATTGTGGCTTCTTTGGGTGGAAAAGTAGCTCTTATTGAGCGTGGATTTATGGGGGGCGACTGCCTTGTCACCGGCTGTGTTCCTTCTAAAAGTCTTATTCGCCCCGCACGTTTAGCGCAAGAAATGTTACATGCTGCGCATTTTGGTATCAGCCCAAAAGCTATTTCTCCCGACGACTTCCCTAATATTATGGAAAGATTACGACGTATTCGAGCTCAAATCAGCGTGCATGATTCCGCCAAGCGATATACTGACTTAGGTGTAGATGTTTTTCGCGGACAAGGTGTCTTTACTGGCCCAAATACTATCGAAGTAGATGGCAATGTGCTGCATTTTCATAAGGCTGCCATTTGCTCCGGCGCACGAGCCATGCACCCTGATATTGAGGGACTTGCTGAAGTAGGTTTTTTGACCAATGAATCCATCTTTAACCTGACCTCATTACCTGAAAAACTTATTGTCATTGGTGGCGGCCCCATAGGCTGTGAATTGGCGCAAGCTTTTTCTCGACTAGGGTCGAAAGTAACTATCGTACAAAAAACTACCTTTTTGCCCAATGAAGAG
>CAYJHS010000055.1:12609-12976 GCA_964369815.1 uncultured Desulfovibrionaceae bacterium | reverse complement strand
TCGAGAAACACAACCCGACGGAAGCCCTTCTGTAGAAAGCCTATACAAGCTTGTGGACAAAGCTTGTAATAGCGACTTTATGATTACCGAATTTACAGGAATGCACTCTACTACCAAGGAACTTATCCCCGTAGAGGTAACCATCAAACGCATTTCCTATCAAGGAAAGGTGGGCCTTATCTCCTACATTCGTGACCTACGTGAGTTAAAAAACATGTTGCGGGAAATTCACGAAACGGATGTAGATTTACGCCACGCCCAAAAATCTGCAGAAAAAAATTATCTGGAAAAAAGTGATTTTTTAGCCAATATCAGCAGCGAAATACACACCCCCATGAATGGTATTTTGCGCCTTTTATACCTGCTT
>CAYJHS010000055.1:12145-12599 GCA_964369815.1 uncultured Desulfovibrionaceae bacterium | reverse complement strand
AAAAACACTTTTTTCCGCCAATAATCTTTTGCGCACTATCCATGATGTTTTAGATATCTCAAAGGTTGAAGCCGTCAAGCTGGAAATGCAAATCAGTCTCTTCACCCTTGAAGAGTTATATCACGAAATGCTGCAAATTTATGAACCGCAATGCCAAGCAAAAGGCATACAGCTTTTCATAGACATGAGCAGCTATAGCGATACAGTGCTCTCCGGCGATGCCCAGCGCTTAAAACAGGTGCTTTTCAATCTTGTCAGCAATGCCATTAAATCTACAGAGACAGGATCCATTGAAGTGCGCACAGAGTGCACTCTTCTTGGTAACAATAGCATGCAATGCCTTTTTGCCGTAAAAGCCCCCGGGGGGGCCTAAGTTGCCGATGCGCTCACAAGGGTTTTTGCCGCATTTGCACAAGCTGTTGGTAGTGGTATGTCTGGTATGTTTAGTATTAGT
>CAYJHS010000055.1:0-12135 GCA_964369815.1 uncultured Desulfovibrionaceae bacterium | reverse complement strand
ACAATAGCATGCAATGCCTTTTTGCCGTAAAAGACACCGGTCTGGGCTTAAGTTCCGATGAGCTCACAAAGCTTATTTCCGCCTTTGCACAAGCTGATAGTTCCGTTTGTCGCAAACATGACGATGGCGCCCTTGGCCTTACCCTCTCCCGCTCCTTAGTAAAAATGATGCACGGAGACCTTTGGGCACAAAGTGAGCTCGGTCAAGGTGCCACCTTTTTCTTCACAGCTGTCTTTAGTATCCCTTCAGCAAAGCACCCCACAGCAGAAAATAACACCAATGCCCCCTCGCAAAGCACAGCTTCTCGCGGGCATATTTTACTGGTGGAAGAATATGATATTAATCAGTACATTACTAAAAAGCTTCTACGACAAGCCGACTACAGTGTAGACATTGCCAAACACGGCCAAGAAGCCTTGGGTATGCTTGAAAAAGGACAATATGACTTAGTACTCATGGATACGCACATGCCCATCATGGATGGTTTGACTGCCACACAAAAAATTCGTGCACAAGAGCGTTTTGCATCACTCCCTATCATTGGCATGTCTGAGCATGAAAGTCATGACTATCATAAAGAATGCCTTGCCCTCGGCATGAATGATCACATCACAAAGCCTATTAATCCTACTATCTTATATCAAGCCTTACGTCAGTGGCTTAAAAAATCCTAGACATTACAGCAAAACAAAAAAGCCTTTGTCCCGAAAGACAAAGGCTTTTTTTACCACTTTATTCAGCAAAATTATTTCTTCATGCTACGCTTAGAAGCCTTAAGTGGGTTAACCTTAACAGTAGCACTCTTGGGTAAGTCTTTAACAAGATGCTTATTTTCTTCATAAAAAGCCTTGTAATCAAAACCAAGGGCAGTAATTCTTTCTTCCATCAGTGCACGATTGCTGTTTCTATTAGGATCAGATAAGTTTTTATCTACATATCTGTCTGTAGTAAGATATAAACCTTTTTGATCTATAGCTAATAAAAAAGGAACATTATTTTCTTCAACAGTTTGCACTACCATTTCACTTGCTGTACCAAAACGTGTAATCATTATAAAACCACCTCTAAAATTTTCATTTTACGCAGACCAAAGACAAAAAAAAGTTCGTGAGCACTTCTTGCAAAGGCCTGCCCTCATCTTGCGTGCGAACAATGCACAAAAAAATAGCACTTTTGTCAAGCTAAAAATGCATAGCGTAAGCACTTAAAAAAAAATTTACCTATGTAACCTAGGCATTACAAATTTTCGTATACAAAAATATTTGTACGCACTCAAGCATTTCGTTATACACATCCTATAAAGCCTTGCGGCGCACCCACACATGGTTCATGGCCAGCAACAAAAAAGTGCTCGCCAAAAAGACATGTAAACTCTCAACACCAATACCCAGCACCGCTAAGGCTAAGGCACTGCCCATGGCACGATTCAAAAGGCGGCGACGTGCTCTGGTATCACTTGGCAAAAACGCCATAAGCTTTGCGAGCGGTTCACGCAACACATTGCCCAAAGGGCTTTGTTCACATTCTTCTTGTATAACAGGTGCACATTTTACCACAATTTCTTGTCCCTGAGTCAGCACTTTTGTTAAATCTTTTTCTTTTAAGATCGCTGTATCATAATGAATTAATGCGGAACCGGTGCGAGAGTTGATGCAAATATCTTCAAGCCCTTTAACGCCTTGAAAAAGTTTTAAAAACTCTGCAGTACAGGCAGCATCCCTTAAAGCACAATGGCGCACACGCACGCGCCCTTCAATGTGAGAGACAATGTAATCTAGAGTCATAAAGCCCTCCATTTTATATGTTACAACTTATCCTTTAAGCCACGCTTCGCCTTGAGCCAAAAGCTCCATAACTTTCTCTTTCGTTAAGCGCTTTGCATCGTAGTCAATTTTCAAAGTGCTGGCAGTAGCATCATGCTCAACCCCCTTCACCCCAGGATAAAAGCGCAACAAACGCAAAGCAGTACCCATTTTTTTTGCATCGCTAAAGACCGGATGCGTAAGCAATACGGAACCTTCGGTAAAGGAAGTAATGTGATCTTGAAGCATAAGTTTCCTCATTTATATTGGTATACAAAGACATTAGGCAATTTTACAACCATGAATAAAGCCTATATGCACCTTAACAATAAATCAAGAAAATAAAAATGCTGTGCCTTTAAGCACAGCATTTTACTAGGCAAAAAGTACGTTCAGTTTCTAGGACTTAGAGGTGCTTTTAGCTTGTTCATTGCTGGCTTTGCGCTTTTCAGATGCGCTTTGTGCTTCAGCCACAAAGTCTTGTACATTTTCTTTCAAAATTTCCACTTTGGACATTACACATTCCTTAGCATCCATACCCTTGCTCAACAGATTGGAAGCAACAGGGCGAAAACCTTCGCAAGTGGCAGCTTTTTTAGCCACACTACCAAGAATAAGACCACCTAAAAAGACTAAGCCAAATTTCCATAAACCGTTCATGGCGTATACTCCGTATAGTTAAGATGTTATGGCAAAATATTGCCTGTACAATGTTTTCAAAATAAATACATCCGCATTTCTTATGTGACAAAAGTAAGCACATTCAAAACAAAGGTCAAGAAAAAAAACATAATATTTCAATAAAATGCAAATGCTTTTCATTTTCTTTAGCTATTTTTCGGCAATTTTTATATGCACAAAAGTCGATATACAAACAATAAGCATTTTCATTATTATAATTCATTTTTATATGCTGTATTTTTAGTTAATTACAAAAAAGCATGACATTAAAGTAATTTTCACAATACTTGAGTAGAAAAATCAATGTGGCACTTTTTTAGCGCAATGCATAACTTTTTTAATGTAAAATTCTTCACCCAACTACGACATAATTCTTGCAATTAACACATGCAAAGTTTATGATGGAATGTGTTTATATATTAAAAAAATAACAAACAAAACCTTACACACCCAAGGAGTCCACATGAAAAAATCAGCCCATATAAGCTTACTAACTTTATTATGTTTTACCTTTTGCATTTCCATGGCATGGGCAAAAGGTGCAGAAATTATTATGAAGGGTGATATGGCCTTTATTATGAAAGATGGTAAGCAAAACCCGCTTAAAGAAAGTTTCTCATTGGTATATTACGACAAACTATCTTTATATGCCGTTGGTGTGTATAAAGAGGAAAACAACCCTCAATTTGATGACGGCATCTTTTTCTTTAAAAAAGGAGAAGAAAAAGCTCTGACTTTTGTCCCCACTCCCCTAGGTGGCGTCTTAAATAGCACATACAGCATCTCTCCTGATAAAAAAATACTTGCTGTACAACTTGCTGCAACCACCGATGGCACTTGGCTTTTTTTGTCTTTACCGGATTTAAAAGTTGTGGGAGAGGTAGAGTATTATAGTGTTGAAAACGACCTACCCGTTTGGATTGATGACATGGGCAAAAAAGGTGTACTAGTCAGTCAGCGTGATCCTGAGGCGACCTTTACTAAGGAGCGTAAGGTTCAATATGACCCCGGTTTTGCACAATCTGCCTCGTATTATGATTTTAACAGCAAAAAAACCACTGTACTTATGAAAGGCACAGCCCTTTGCAACTATACTATTAAAGGCTATAAAGACGGCAAGGCTCTCATTGACGCTCTTTGCACCAAAAAAGCAGAAGACTGGACGCATTTTCCTGTAAATGTGCCCTTACAAAGAATCGAGAAAAAGTTCTAACCTACCTCCCGCCAACAAACATTAAAAAAGCATTTTTGTTTAATACATAAATGCTTTTTTTTGCGTCTTGCCTTAGTTTGCTTTACTTTTGATAATATTTCACCTAAAGATTGCAAAAAATATGTCGATAATACGCAATGTCGGTTTTTGCATACGCGCAAAAGCCTTCCGTTTCACATTTTTTGCCAGTTATGAATACATAGGAGAAAACAATGCGCTTAAAGTTATTAGCAAAAATGATGCTTTATATTTTAGCACCCGCCATTATTGGCCTTGTGGCTTTAGCAACCTTTTCAGGAATACAAAGTAAGAGTGATGCCCTCACTACAGCACGTTTACAACTCAACGAACTTGCAAGGGTACAAGCCAGTGAGCTGAATAATATTATTAGCTACATCATTAATACTGCTAATTCCACCAGTAGTATTTCTACCTTTAAAACCTTCACCTTAGATGAAGAAAACGGTACTACCACCCCTGAGCACGAAACGCTCAAAACAAGCATTATTACATATCTCCAAAAAATGACTGAAGAATACAGAGACATATCATCAGGCTTTATTACCGACACCAAGGGGAAAATCCTTGCGCACACCTCAAGTGCGCGTATGGGGCAAAGCGCCTATGACTACATTTCCGTAAAAGATGCCCTTCAAGGTAAAAACACCGTCGAAGTAAGAATGTCTGGCGAAACCAAGCAATTAAGTGCATTTGTTGGGGCTCCTATAGTAGAAGGGGGACGCACCATCGGAACCCTGATCTTCAAAATTGACCTTGCCACTCTCAATAAAAATTCAGTCGGTACCATCTCCATAACTGAAAGCGTATCGCCCTATGTATATGATTCTAAATTTACGGTCATTATGGATAGAGAAGCGGCATATGTAGGCAGTAACGATTCCGCTGAACCGCAAAGCAAGGTGATTGCCTCAGAAAAAAATGGTTCTTCTCTTTATGAATTTGAAGGCGATGAAATGATTGGCTTTTTTGCCCATGTTCCCGTAGCTGGCTGGTATGTGGTCATTGACATCCCCATTAATGAACTCCTTGCAGAAGCCAACAGTCTCACCTATGCCATTCTTATTCTTGCCCTAGTTATTGCCATTATTGTAAGCATCGTCATTTTTGTGGTAGCACGGGGCATTGTCACTGCCATGAGTAATGGTGCACAGATTGCTACCTATGTAGCGGCCGGAAACCTAGAGTTAACTCGAGAGCAAGAACAAGGCCTTGACGACGGCATCAAACGTGGAGATGAAATTTCCACGCTCGCCACTGGCCTGCGTACTATGATTACTAATCTTGCCAAAATGGTGCATGAAGCAGAAAGCGCCACCGCTGAAGCTAAAAAAGCTGTGGCTGAAGCCGAAGACGCCAAACAAAAAGCTTTTGAAGCCGCAGAACAAGCCGGCAAAGCGCGCCGTGAAGGTTTGCTTGACGCTGCCGACCAACTAGAAGGTGTGGTAAATATTGTGGCTTCCGCTTCAGAGCGATTGTCCTCACAAGTGGAAACATCCTCACAAAGCGTCAATGAACAAGCGAGCCGCATTGCTCAAACCGCCGCCGCTATGGATGAAATGAACGCCACCATTATTGACGTTGCCAGAAACTCCGGTAGCAGTGCAGAGCTGACAGAAAGTGCCATGGAAAAAGCGCGTCATGGTGCAGAAATAACTGAAAAATGCAAAGAATCTATCACCAAGGTGCAGCAAGATTCCATGGTCTTACGCCAAAACATGAGCGCACTTGCCGAGCATGCACAATCCATTAACACGGTTATGGGCGTCATCTCAGACATTGCTGATCAAACCAACTTGCTAGCCTTAAACGCCGCCATTGAAGCCGCTCGTGCCGGTGAAGCCGGCCGTGGTTTTGCCGTGGTTGCCGACGAAGTGCGTAAACTTGCAGAAAAAACCATTGCTTCCACTTCTGACGTAGCAAGCGCCATTACTGCCATTCAGGCTAGTACCGAAAATAACGTTAAACAAGTGGATATTGCCGTAAAAGGCATTGAAGAAGCCACTGAACTTGCTAATTTGAGTGGTGAAGCTCTGCAGACCATTCTTGAAATTACCGAGCATAGCGCCGGCGGCGTTCGAGCCATTGCCACCGCCAGCGAAGAGCAGTCTGCCACAGTAAGCGAAATGAATGACAGCATTGAGCAAATTAACGACATCGCCAATAGCACTAATGCCTCCATGAGCGAAGCATCTATGGCTGTGCTAGAACTTTCTGCTCAAGCACAAGAGCTTACCAAGATTATTGAGAATCTTAAAAAGAGCTAAGTTGTAGCAATCACATAACACAAGGGCGCCTTTAAACGGCGCCCTTTTTTGTGTTCTGTAATAAACCATGTAAAACACATAAAAATATAAAAAAGCAGCAATTTTTCCTTGCATTATGCCTAGCTTTCCATTAAACAAAGCATTCGCAAACTGTATACATTTTTGTCTCAATTAGATTTAGGCACACAGACTTTTTTACCAAAAGGCAATACTATGCTCATTCCCTCTCTTATTACCCTAAGCCCACTTCTTTTGGTGCTTATTCTATTAATTTTTTGTAAAATAAGCGCTGATATAGCAGGACTATGGGGATTATTACTCACCGTACTCTTGGCAGTCTTTTATTTTGACACTTCCATGAGTATTATACCTAACATTTTGCTTGCCGGAAGCCTTGGCTCCTTGCCTGTGGGGCTGGTCATTGCTGCCAGTATTTTACAAGTGACTGTCATGGCGGAAAGTGGCGCCTTAGGTCGCATTATTGCGCTTATTAAAACTTTAACGCCCCACCACAAAGCTGTACAGGTATTGCTTATTAATGTTGGCATCGGCATTTTGCTCACAGGTCTTGGGGCGGCTTCTGTGGCTATTTTCCCGCCTTTACTCATGGGGCTTGGCTATAGCGTTTCTGCCTCTATTTTATTGCCAGCCATAGGCTACGTGGCCTTATGTATGTACGCTTTGTTGGGTATTCCTGCGGTGATTATGGCACATTTTGCCGGCGCAAGCCTACACGATTCCGGCATTATGCTGGCCTCCTTCATGCCCTATATTTCCACAGCGGTGGCCTTTGCCTGCTTACACATTGTGGGCGGCTTTCCTCTAATGTTGCGCGGTTTTTGGCCGGCCATTCTCACCGGTTTAAGCTCTGGCTTTGTCGCCATTGGTCTTGCAAAAATGGGCCTTGTCACCGTGACGGCTATTTTTGCGGGCATTGCCATTGTGCTTATTCTTTTACTCTTTGTGAAGCTCACTGGCGGCGTGTTGCAAGACAGAAGCTTGCTTAGCGAAAAAGACCTTGCGGCAGAACAAAAATTCAGCCTCGTTCGTGCTGCCTCCCCTTGGCTCGTGCTGTTGGTTTTTTCCCTACTCATGAACACCCCAAGCTTGCCATTTTTTAACCTCATTTTTACCCAATGGGCCATGCCGCTGGAAGTTATCCCCGGTAGCCCTGAAAAATTACGCCTTTTTTGGCAAGCATATACATGGGTACTCATAAGTACCTTCTTGTGCCTCCCTTTCCTCAAAATTCCTCGTGGTAATACAGGCGGTATCTTAAAAAAGGGCGTACAAAGAGCCTGGCGTCCACTTCTTGCCACCATGGTTTATTTCTGCATAGCCTATGTCATGAACCACTCTGGCAAGAATGCCCAATGGGTTATGAATGATAGCAAAAATATGATTCTGATTTTAGCACACAGTGGTGCCGGACTTTTTGGTACTTTCTATCCCGCAGCCACCCCCTTCTTGGGGCTTATTGCTGGCTTTATCGGAGGTTCAGCCTCTTCTTCTGTGGCTATGTTTACCAAATTGCACCTTGCCGCAGGCTCTGCCATTGGAGCCTCCACTCTTGGCCTTGCTGTGGCTAATGGTATCGGCGGTGGTTTAGCTTCCGCTATTTCCCCCTCAAAGCTTTTCGGGGCAGCCGCTTCCATTGACAAGCCCGAAGCCTTAAGCTCTATCATGGGCTATGCCTTTGTGCTGACTGCTATTATCACCGTTATCTGCGCTATTTTGACGCAGTGGTTCATATTATAAACAACAAAAAGCCCCTGTACATAACGCACAGGGGCTTTTTAAGTATTAAAAATCAAACACTATTGCTTTTTTTTCAGCCACTGATGCAAAGTTAAATAAAGCAGTTCTGGGTCAATGGGCTTAGTTAAGTGATCGTTCATGCCAAACTCCAGACTTTTTTCTTTATCGCCGGTCATGGCATGAGCAGACATGGCAATGATAGGCAAATCCTTAAATTTTTCCTGCTCTCGTATCTTCTGCGTAGCAGTCAGCCCATCCATAATTGGCATTTGAATATCCATCAGCACAAGATCATAACTATTTTTTTCAAGCATATGCAAGGCTTCCTGCCCATGATTGGCAATATCTAACGTATAGCCGCCCTTTTGCAAAAGTTCTTCAGCAATAAATTGATTAATTTCATTATCTTCTACAAGCAAAAGATGTCCATGCCCAAGAGGAACTTTCTTTTGTGCACCTAGCTCTACAAGGGACTCCACTTCTTCCTGCTTAGGGCTAATGGCAAAAACCGCCGAGCAGTAGAAGGTGCTCCCCTCACCTAAGGTACTTTCCACCCAAATATCACCGTACATCATGTGAGCAATGCTACGAGAAATGGCAAGACCAAGGCCTGTCCCCCCATATTCACGAGTAACCGAACTATCAGCCTGTGAAAAAGCGGAAAAAAGCTTGTCCTTGTGTTCGCTTGAAAGACCAATACCAGTATCCTGCACAGAGAATAGGCAGTGCATTTCTTCACCCACTTGCTTCGTTTCCACAACGCTTAGGGTCACCATGCCTTCAGTAGTAAACTTAATGGCATTGCTCACCAAGTTGTAAAGAATTTGCTTAAGGCGCAAAGCATCCCCCAGCAAAATAACATGGGGATGTGTTCCTTTTTCAATAAAAAACTTAATGCCCTTTTTGCTACTCACAGGTTCATATAATTCATAAATTTCTGTGCACAGTTCACGTAAGGCAAAGGGGGCTATTTCCATTTCGAGCTTTCTGGCTTCAATTTTTGAAAAATCTAAAATATCATTGATGATACGCATAAGATTATTAGCAGAAAAGAGCGTTTTTTGTACATAATACAGCTGGTTAGTTTTCAGTTCTGTATGTTCCAAAAGATGTAAAAGCCCCAAAATTCCATTCATGGGGGTACGGATTTCATGACTCATATTGGCAAGAAATTCGCCCTTGGCTTGTGCGTTTTGTTCTGCAAGCTCTTTAGCCTCACGCAATCGTTCTTCTGTGTGATAAATTTCTGCCAACATGGCCTTATGTTCTCGTAAATCCCGTATAAAAGAGATAACGCACTTTTTCCCTTGGTAAGTGGCACTACGCACATTTATTTCTACAGGAATTTCTTCCAAAGTCATGGGATTTATACAAACAAATTCCAACTCATCACTTATACCATTAAGGCCATTAAATAATTTTTCCTGCACAATGGGAACGGAAAGGTCACCATTGGGCTGCTTTTCAGGAAGGGTTGTGGGGAAATTTTTTAAATAGACGTCTACATCGTCAAAGCCAAAAAGTTTCGCGCATGCAATATTACAATAGATAAGTTGTCCGCTTTCATTCCAAAAGTGCACACCTATGGGGGTAGAATCCAAAATAGCCTGATTACGCTTCTCAGCTTGTTCCGCCAAAGCCTGCGAAATTTTTAACTCGCGTAAATCCCGTATATAGGCAAGCATCACTTCTTCATTTTGGTAGATACCTCGGGCAAGCGTCACCTCACAAGGTAAAGGGTTACCTTCTTTATCACAATGCATCCACTCAAATTTATGACTACCCGCAGTAAAACATTTTTCTAAATTAGCCCGAGCTTGAGCAATGCTATCTGAACCGTCAGGTTGAAAAGGTGGAGAAAGAGAGAAGAAAGTATCCCTATATTCTTTCTTATCATCAAGACCGAAAAACTGTACTGTGGCAGCATTGCAATCAAGAGGCATAAAATCTTTGTTAAAAATATTTGCGCATAAGGGCATACCTTCAAACATCATCTTCATACGTTCTTCTGCGGCAAAAATCTCATTTTCCTTTTCTCTAAGTTCGCGTAAGTCATATACATACTCCCCCACAAACTCCACATTGTCATACATAAAACGGCGCAAAATAACCATTGAAGGAATACTATTGCCTGCACTGTCAAACCACAGCCACTCAAGCTTCCTGTACCCTTCTTCAAAAGCCTTTTTAAGTTCTTCTTCACTATAACTTAAAGACTCACGGCCATTTTCTTGATACATTGGAAAAAACTTTTCAGCATTTTCGCTATATTCGCTCACACTTTTCATGCCAAAAAGCTTAAGAAAACTGGTGTTACAATCAAGCACTCGGTCATATTGACTCCACAAACACACAGCCATGGGCGAAGCATCTAAAATAGTTTTAATATTTTTATCGGTGCTATACTTATACTCACTGGCGGTAGCATTATGCATAAAGCCCACCAAGAGGACTGCACCCTCATGTTGCATGGAGGTAATGGTATATTCTACTAACTTTTCCCCCTCCCAAGGTAATGTATGTAACCAAAAAAACCGTATGTAATTATCTTTTATGGCAGCCTGCAAAAATTCTTTTTTCCCATCAGCAGATAGCTTACCGTTGGGTTGCAATGGCGGGCTAAAGAGAGCAAAATTGTTTTGCATCTCTTCTTCAGACTGCACACGAAAAATATTTAGGAAGCTAGGAGAACTATATAAAATTTTACCATGCACATTCCAACAACAAATGGGACTTTTATGCCCTTGAAACATGTTCTGCAAAAAGATTCGAGCTAATCTGTCTTTTTCACTATTCATAGTTTACATAACTACCTTTTATAAAACAAAAAAAAGTTTAAAACACACAATACTCAAGCAAGCACTTCATTCCCCCATAGCATGTTCATCTCACATTAGCAATACGCATCTATAGGCTAAATTTACGATATACAGGTTTTTTGTGCACTCCTGCGCACATACACAGCCATCAGAGAAAGAACTAAAGCCGAAAAAACACCGGCATACGCATACACATTATCACCGCTCATGGCTGCCACAAGGCCAAAACTGCCCCCCACAGCCATAGCAAGAGTCATCATACCCGCCGGTAAAGGACGTGTTTTATAGTACATCATGCCTACAAAAACCGGCACTACCACGCCGCAGACATAAATGTCATTAGCCATGAGTAAAAGCGATAAAATCCCTTTACCCGGCAAAGCTAATGCAATGGAGCCAATACCTATGCCTACAATACATAGGCGGCATATTTTGGGGCTTGTACTGCGAAAAATGTCATTACCGGCAATGGTTGCCGCTGTCACTAGACTTGAATCTGCCGACGATATCAATGCAGAAAAAATCCCAAGTAGTACCAGCGTGCTAGCCCATGTAGGCAGTTCAGCAAAAAGCACCGTAGTCAACACCGTCTCTGGCAGCGTGCCGGCACTGGCCGCAGGTACCAGACCACGACACAAAATGCCCAATGCCACAATGACGCAAGCAGTAAGCGCCAGCCCCACCACAGCCCATAAAGCACCACGTCGTGCCACTTGTGCGTTTTGCGCACTGAGCAAACGTCCAAAAAGCATGGGGCACACCACATAAGAACCGCCAAGCACTAGCATAAAATATGAAAATTTACTTAAAGTAAAGCCATCATTAAAAATTTCTACAGGCACTGTGTGTAGCGCTTCGGCATTACTTTGCCACAAAAAACCCAAAGCCACCAAAAAAGACACCATCAAAACAATGTATTGCGCCACATCACTCTTAATAACAGCCGCCTGTCCGCCTATACACGCATAAACAACTATCAACGCCGCGCCGCCCACAAGAGCAAAAATACGCGCAGCTTCTGCATCCAAAGCAAAAGAAGACATCAACAAGGGCGAAAGAAGCGCCGCCATAGCACTAAACTGCGCCGCAGTAATGGCAAACCACGCCAAAATAATAATAATGGACGAAAGCGGTCGAGCTGGCGCCCCAATAAAAGTAGTAACCATCTCCGGCAAGGTACTGGCGCCACTTTCTCGAACTCGCTTTGCCAAAAATATAGCCAATACACTCAGGCCTATAGCACCTGTACCAAGCCACCAAAAAGCTGGCAGGCCAACACTCCATGCTAAACCCGCCATCCCCATAGTAGCAGAGCCCCCCACACATGATGCAATAATGGAAAAGGCCACCGACAACGTGCCCGAACGTCGATTATTCACAAAAAAAGCTGCACTGCTACTCTTACCACGCCCCACAGCATAGTAAGAAAGAACACATAAAGCCACAGCATAAAGAAGTAAAATTGTCATATCTATACCTTTAACATGTTTAATTTTTGAGGGAAGGGGGAAGAGTTACTAACACAAAGTTCTTAACTTTTAGGGGAAGGGGGAAAACTTTTGCTAGCGCCAAAAAGG
>CAYJHS010000054.1:0-13183 GCA_964369815.1 uncultured Desulfovibrionaceae bacterium | reverse complement strand
CCATTTCTGTGGCAGACCTTACCCTACGTGCCACAGAGCTTATCTCCCAAACCTATTTATCCATTGAAATTTGGCTTATTGTAGCGGCTTTTTATTTATTTTTAACATCTTGTGTCAGCGTCCCCTTGGCTTGCTATGAAAAATATCGCAAAAAGCACAAGGGCATTTTTATATAAACCTATAGCCACAATCTTGAAGATGGAGAGTCCTCATGAAAAAGATTTTATCAATAGTTTTACTGTGTTGTTTAGTAAGCCTGCCTGCACTGGCTGCTGATAACTCTACCATTGCCAAGGCCAAAGAACGTGGTGTGCTACGCGTTGGCTTTTCATCCTTTGTGCCATGGGCCATGCAAAATAAGGCCGGCGAATTTGTGGGCTTTGAAATAGACGTTGCCAATCGTCTTGCCAAAGACCTAGGCTTACGTGTTCAACTCACCCCTACAGCCTGGGCAGGCATTATTCCTGCACTTTTAGCCGGAAAATTTGATGTAATTATCGGAGGTATGGGTATCACCCCTGAACGCATGGAGCAGGTCAGCTTCACTGAGCCTTATGACTTTACAGAACTTGAACTACTTACCAGCAAAAGTAAGGCAGGCGATCTAAAAAGCATAGCCGATTTTAATAAACCAGAAGTAACCATCATCACTAGAATCGGCTCCACTCCGGCCTTGCAAGCAAAAAAAATCTTCCCAAATGCCACGCATCGCCAGTTTGCTGACGAAGCTCCTAATGTGGAAGAAATTCTTGCTGGACGTGCCCACGCTTTCTTAACAACTGCTCCCCTTGGTTCATTTACCGTGGCAGACAATCCTGATAAAACATTTTTACCATTTGAAATTACAGACTATAAAGAACCCATTGGTATGGCTGTAAAAAAAGATGATGCCGCCACCTTGAAGGTGCTTAACGAGTGGATTAAGGCTCGTCATGCCGACGGTTGGTTGAAAGAGCGTGAGGCGTATTGGTTCCGAGGTAAAGACTGGTCCAAATAAACTGTGGAAAAGGGGATGTCTACTGCATCAGACGTGTTTTTTACTCCGGTCACGTATATTTTGATACGCTTCTTTCGTAAAAAAACTTCGTCTACCTTGCATCCATCCCCTTTTTAACAGTTTACTTCTAATGCGATATTTTATGTGCAATGCCCCTAAAAGCTTTTAACATAAACCTAACACCATGAGGAAATGCTAATTTAATCAAGGTTTCCAGAACACTACTATGCAGCAGCCAAGCACTATCATACCCGGCACTACGCCGCCACGCCCATGGTCAAAGCTTAATACCTTTGACTACTCTTTGCTGGCGGTCATTATTCTTGGTCTTGCCTTTGTGCTTTGGCACACCCTTGGAGACGGCGGGCGGGTGTGGCACTGGGAACGTCTTTTGCCCTACATCATCTTCGAAAATGACGACGGTGCGTGGCAGCTTGGCATGCTCACCAAGGGTTTTTTCATGACCTTGCGCTTAGGCATTTGGTCATTTGCCGTTGCCATTGTCTTTGGCCTGTGCATTGGCTCATTTACCGCCAATCGGCGTGGGCTGGCGGTACTGCCCTTTACGCTTTTTGTGCAGACACTGCGCAATATTCCACCGCTGATTTTTATTTTTTTAATATACTTTTTTTCCGGACAATTTTTTTCAAGCTTCGTCCTCTCCTTTCAGGACTTCGCCTATTCCCTTTCTCCGCAAGGACTAGAAATTTTAAGCTATATTTTTGCTCCGCCCATGCAAATGGAAGGCATGACAGCAGCAATCATCGCTCTTGGCATTTATGAAGGGGTCTACATCGCCGAAATTGTACGCTCAAGCATTGAAAGCATTCCTCCAACGCAACGAGAGGCCGCTGCTTCCCTTGGCTTTAACAAAGTGCAGGTACTCTGGCATTTTCTCCTGCCGCAAGCAAAGCCTATGATGCTTCCGCCCCTTGCTGGGCAAACTGTTTCCATATTTAAGGATTCTGCCCTTGCGGCCTTGGTTTCACTCCCAGAATTGACCTTCCAGTCTCTGGAGGTCATGGCTGTCACACGGCTGAGCTTTGAAGTATGGATTGTCTGCATGTGTGCGTATTTCCTAATTTCCCGACTTTGCACCGCTATTTTTGGCTATCTTGAAAGTAGAATTCAGTGGAAAGCCCTACATTAATATTATTGGAGGTTGAGCATGGATAAGGACATGCAACTCTACTATGACTACACCGTTTCGCCTCTGGGAAACCTTTTTTACAAAACTGTATGGCGTCAACTGCCTGACCTTACAAATAAAAAAATACTCGATTTTGGTAGCGGCTTTGGCTTTACGGCAGAAATACTTGCAAAACACAATGACGTCACGGCTCTTGAGGTGGACACAAGCATTATCGAAAGCATACAAAAACCCCACGCATTTACACAATTACAAGGTGACATAGCCACCTTGCGCACCATGCCAAGCGCCTCCTTTGACGCTATCATATGCCACTTAGTCTTTGAATTTGTAGACAATCCCCAAGAAATCCTCCTTGAAATCATGCGCATTGTGAAGGACGATGGATTTCTTTCCATTGTGCGACACAACCGCAACGGACGCATCATTCAAACCGTCGTACAAGAGTATGACCTTGACGCATGCCAAAAGCTTCTGCTTGGAGAACCGGCCTATTCAAGTGCTTTTGGCGACATCAAATACTATGACAATGACGAGCTATTAGAGTGGGCGCAAGGCAAGCTTAACCTTGAAAAAGTCTATGGTGTCCGAGCCTTAGGGAGCTTGCACAGCGCCGTCATTCAAAATAGTCCAGAGTGGTTAGAAAAAATGTTTGCCATAGAATGGAAACTGCTACAACAAGAAGCCTTCATTCATATTGCTTATTTTAATCATTTGATTTTACAGAAAAAATAGATTTTTATTTTGCGGAAAAAATAAGATTTTTTTGGGGGAAACTTTTGTGAACAAAAGTTTCCCCCAAACCCCCTTCAAAAAACTTTCAATGCGATAGCACCCTATCTTTTAAAAACATATTGCCGCAACAGAATTTGCTTATTCCGTTGCGGCAATGTGTACTTTTAAAAAACCGATTTTTATCGCATTGAAAAGTTATTGAGGGTGGGGGGGCTGGGGGGCGGGAACTTTTTTCAAAAAGCTCCCTCCCCCCAGAAAGTTTAATATAATAAATTATTACTTTCCAGAGGTTTCAGGTGCCCACATTTGGCAAATAACGCCGCCGAAAACAAGGGTCGCTACGCAGCACCACAGGGCAGCTGCGATACCAAATTGTTCGGTAATAATGGGTAAAAGGAAGGTACCGCCGCCGGCGCCGATACGGCTAATGGCGATGGTGAGTCCTACGCCGGAAGCTCTAAGCTTAGTGGGGAAGAGCTCTGGTGGATAGGCAAATTCAGGTACGATGGACACAGCCAGTACGGTTGCAAGGGCGCAGACCATAATCATGGCGAGCATGGCTGGCATACCTTGCCAGATAATCATCACAGCAAGGATAATGGCTGCCAAGTAGAAAGTGGACAAGAGATAGGTACGACGTCTAATGATACTGAAAAGCCAAGTTCCAAAGAGCACGCCTACGATGGTGGATACATTATAGAGCACACCAGAGGCGTGAGGGTTTTGAATATTCATCTTGGTGAGCACGAGGGGCACAAAGATGGAAATGGCGAAGAAAGGCAACACTTGAGCGAAGAAGAACACACCGGAAACGATGGTAGAGCGCCATTGAGCTGGGGCAAAAAGCTCCATCCATGCAGCTTTTTCCACCTTTTCCTCTTCAGCGGCAAGGCCGTAATCACCAAGGTATTTTTTAATAGTTTCAAGAGCTTCTTGTCCACGTCCCATGACGGTAAGCCACTTGGGAGATTCGGGAGTCCCAATACGCAAGGCAAAAGCAATGGCGGCAGGAATGATGGAGGTGCATAGTACATAACGCCAGCCATTTTCGCCAAGGCCGTCCATGAAGAAACCAACAATATAAGAAATACAATAGCCTAAAGTCCAGAATACGAGCAACCATGCCAGCAGGTTGGGGCGTTTTTTGGAAGGGCTCCATTCGCTGAGCAAGGAAATAGCCACAGTATAGTCAGCGCCAATAAGAATACCTAGTGCAAAGCGAGCAATGACGATGAGTAAGGGATCGCTGAGGAAAAATTGCGCACCGCCCACGATGGCAGACAAGAACATGAGTGCAATATAAAGAGGTTTTCTACCAATTTTATCGGCGATCATACCGGTAAAAAGGCTACCGAAAAGCAGACCAAACATGGAACCTGCACCAATGAGCCCCATCCAAATACTGTTGAGCCCAAGGGGAGTTGCGGCATAACTCAGATCGATACCTACGATACCAATTGTATATCCATCACAAATTTGCCCCATAAAGGTACCGGCAATAATCTTCTTATGAATAGGAGAAAGAGGGGCATCTTCAAAACTTGTTTTTTGTACGGTTTCCATCACAAACCTCCACTAAAAATGCATAGCATCTCTAATAAATAATAATAGTTTTAATACGTTAATATACAAAGACATACCTTTAATATATTTCAACTCACTGTTTTTTTGAATGTTATGTATTGTTCGTGTACTTCTTACAGCTTTTGCTATTCTGCCTCCTGACAAAAATTTATGAAGAATGCTACTGTATTTCATATATGCATACAAAAGCACCTAGCCCCAAGCATTATATATTTTAACACCTCAGTCGCACTACAATACCGTATTGTGGTATCGTGTACCGTTAAAAGCAACATATGTGAACATAAAAGTTGTGTCAACACCTTTTCGCACTTTTGATGATTTTTTTCACAAGTCCCAATAAAAATGCCATTAATGTTGAAAAAAATTGTAAACATCAGATTTATCGCTCAAAATCATTAAATAAAAATTTTAGATATTTTTTTCACTTTTTTTCGAAAATTTTTGCTTTATGTTTCAAATATAAGACATTTTTGTTTCTAACTTTTGCCACAAATATGTATACAAAAACATTTAGAAAGTTGACGTTTCGAGCAATAATATACTAAAATATAAACGTTTATTCACAGTTTCACAAAACTGTACTTTCTTTTGCCATGAAAACAATTTGAGTGTTGACATATTTGTTTGGCGGGGGTAACGTTGGGGCACAGAATAAGATACCACAATACGGTATCTACATTTCGTAAAAAGGCCCATACCCATTCAGCGCAATTGCTATGAAGGCGAAAACCTTTGTTGCGGGGTAACAACGTAAAAATCAAACCATTGCTCAAGACGAATCAATGGCACTGAGGTGAACATGGCACACGAAACTTTATTTTTGAAAAACACAGAAACTTTTGCCGAAAGTTTGGCTCGCTGTGGAGTGAAATATCACTTTGCATACCCCATCACTCCGGCAACGGACGTTATGAAACGCATGGCCGTTATCCTTCCCCAATACGGTGGAAAGATGATGCAAATGGAAAGTGAAATTGCAGTATCCAGCGCCCTTGCCGGCGCCGCTTGCACTGGTACCTTATGTGCTACTTCCAGCGCAGGCCCCGGTATGACTCTTATGCAAGAAGCTATTTCTTTTATGGCAGCTGCAAACCTTCCCTGTATTATGATTGACTGTATGCGTGTTGGCCCTGGCGACGGTGACATCGTAGGCGCCCAAAGCGACTACTTTATGGTTACTCGCGGCGGCGGTCATGGTGACTACCGTACCCCAGTGCTCGCTCCCCTTGATGGTCAAGAAATTGTAGAACTTGTCCCTGTAGGCATTAAGCTTGCTTATACCTACAAAACGCCAGTGATCTTCGTTATTGACGGTGTTACCGCGCAAACCACAGAAACCGCTACCCTGCCAGAATATCACGACTATTCCGCTGAATTTGACGTATCTGACTGGGCTTATACCGGTACCCAAGACCACCCCAAACGTGCTCTCATCACCGGTAGCTACTCTCACGAAGACGGCTATCACATGAATGAAGGCTTAAGAGCCAAGTACGAAACCATCAAAGAAAATGAGCAACGCTGGGAATCCAGAGACACCGAAGATGCAGAACTTGTAGTTGTAGCCTTTGGTATTCACGGCCGTATGTGCAAAGACCTTGTGCGCAATATGCGCGCTGAAGGCAAGAAAGTGGGCAGCGTTCGTCCTATTTCATTGTGGCCTTTCCCCGAAAAAGCTTTTGATGAACTGCCTTCCTCTGTAAAAAGAATTTTGGTCATTGAAATGAACCTTGGTCAAATGGTGGAAGATGTACGCCTTGCCGTAAACGGCCGTATTCCAGTGAAGTTCTTTGGTAAAACAGGTGGGGATATGCCCATGTACAACTTGGCAGAAATGACTGCTGAGGTTAATCGTCAGCTTGAAGACATGGCTGGCACAAAAGACTAGGTGGGGAAATAAAACAATGACACAATTAAGCAAAAAATACGGGCAAACGTTAAATTTAGAAAAATTGACCAGCTATTGCCCCGGATGCGGTCATGGTATTGTGACTCGTCTTGTGGCTGAAGCCATTGAAAACTTAGACATACGTGGACGTACTATCTCCATCGTGGGTATTGGTTGCGGCGGCTTTTCACACCACTATAAAGACATTGACGCCATTGAAGCTACCCACGGGCGCTCTGCTTCCTTTGCCATTGGTTACAAATTGGCTCGCCCTGACAACATCGTTTTCACCTATTCCGGTGACGGCGACACCAGCGCCATTGGCTTAAGTGATATGCTACATGCTGCCAACAAAGGTATGCCTATCACTGCCATCATGATTAATAATGCTGTGTTTGGTATGACCGGCGGTCAAATGTCCCCCACAAGCCTTGATGGCCAAGTAACCACCACAAGCCCCAAAGGTCGTGACACTTCTTGGCAAGGGCACCCTCTGCTTATGCCAGAAATGATGCGCGCCATGCCTGGCGTAAAGTACCTTGCTCGTGAAAGCGTCGCTACTCCAAAGCAAGTTTTACATGCCAAAAAGAGCATTCAAAAAGCCTTTGAATGTCAAGTAAAAGGCCTTGGATTTGCCTTTATTGAAGTGATAGTACCCTGCCCCACCGGTTTGCGCAAAGGTGTAAAAGAGTCTTATGACTGGTGCAAGAACGAAATGGGCTCTTACTTTGAACCACAAGTTTTCAAAAACGATATGGAGTAATATAATGCTGGTTAAATGTATGTTTTCTGGCTCTGGTGGACAAGGTTCTGCTTTACTTGCATCCCTTATTTGTCAGAGCGGTGTAAAGGAAAACCTTAAAGTTGTTATGACCCAAACTTACGGCATTGAGCAACGCGGTGGCGACTCAACAGCCTTTGTTATCCTTTCTGACGAAGCCATTGGCAGCCCCATTGTGGAACAAGACGCCAACCTTGCTGTAAGCCTTGGCCTATCTACCTATCCTCAATGCTTTAGCGGTGTTGTAGATGGCGGTATTCTCTTTACCAATACTTCCTTAGTGGAATCTCCCAATAAGGCTGAAGGTTTTGAACAAGTGCTTATGCCTGTTTCTGACATGGCTGTAGAAGTTGGTTCCATTCGCAGTGCCAACATGGTTATGCTTGGTGCCATCATTGCCAAAACAAAAATTCTTAAGCGTGAAACCATTGAGTCCGTTTTACAAGAAACCATTGGCAAGAAAAAACCTGCACTGTTAGAATTAAACATTAAAGCTTTTAATGCTGGCTTTGCTGCTATGGAAAAGGAGATGGGTAATGGCTAGTAAAATTCACGTAATTGATGAGCGCCGTTGCAAATCCTGCGGGCTTTGCGTAGAATATTGCCCCAAAAAGATTTTGGAAATCGGCAAAAAAATTAACGGTCAAGGCTATAACTATGTTATGCAAACCGATGTAGAAAAATGTGTAAAATGCGATTTTTGTGGCATTATTTGCCCTGATATCGCCATAGGTGTTGTAGTAGAGAAATAGTTCTCTATTGTTAAGGGTGCCGGAAAAATGTATTGCCGGCGCCCTTTTTATTGACACACGGCTTTCTTTAGCCGTATAACCAGATGTACAGTTAGGAGTAATAGAGCATATGTCTGATCTTGTCCCCCTTTTTCGTCCAAAGTCGGTAGCCCTTATTGGCGCATCTTCTGATACCAAAAAATATGGTTATTGGACCGCAAAGAGCCTTATTGATAATAAATTTCAAGGCGATATTTATTTTGTATCACGTTCCGGCGGTGAACTTTTAGGTCATCCCACCTACCCAGATATCGTATCTGTACCCGGTGAAGTGGACCTTGCCATCATTGCCATTGCCCCCAAATTTATTCTCTCCGTCATTGAACAATGCGTTGAAAAGGGAGTTAAAGCAGGCATCGTTGTTTCCACAGGTTTTGGGGAAACAGGCCCTGAAGGTAAAGAAATTGAGCAAAAAATGGTGGAAATTGCTCGCAAAGGCGGCATGCGTCTTATGGGCCCCAACTGCATGGGCATGTACAGCTCCGCTGTAAGCCTAAACACCAGTATCATTGACCTTGCCCCTGGACCCATGAGCCTTATCTTGCAAAGCGGTAACTTTGGTATTGATATTAACTTCAATGCCAAAAAGCGTAACATGGGCTATAGCTGCTGGGCCACCATTGGCAACCAAGCTGATATTCGCTTCAACGACTTTGTTAGCTATGTAGAGCAAGACGAAGCCACCAAGGTTATGCTCCTTTATATGGAAGGATTGCGTGTAGAAAGCGAAGAAGACGGACGCAAATTCCTTGCCGCTGCACAAAAAACTGCCTTAAAAACCCCCATTGCCGCCATTAAAATTGGCCGCAGTGCCGCTGGTGCTCGTGCCGCCGCATCCCACACCGGTTCCTTAGCCGGCAGTGAAAAGATTTTTGACGCCGCCCTTGAACAAGCCGGTGTTGTGCGCGTTGACAGCCCCATGGAATTGCTTGACGTTGCCGAAGCTTTCTCCAAGTGCAAACCTGCCAAGGGTAAGCGTGTAGCCATCCTCACTGATGGTGGCGGTCACGGCGTTATGGCCACAGATTTTTGCGAAAAGTTTAACCTTGAAGCACCGGTACTTTCTGCAGCTACCCAAGAAAAACTTTCTGCCATCTTAATGCCCCACTGCCCCATCAAAAACCCCGTTGACCTTGCCGGTACCCCTGAAGCCGACATGTGGGTTTTTGACCGCTGCTTAGAAGTCCTTTTAGAAGACAAGGACGTGGACGCTGTGGTTATCGTGGGTCTTTATGGTGGTTATGCCGACCTTTCCGAAGAATTCCGTGTGCTTGAAATGGACGTAGCCAAGAGCATGGCTGACCGCATTGCCAAGGCCGACAAGCCCGTGGTCATGCACTCCATCTACCAAGCTCAAGAGCCTGAGTGCTTAAAATATTTGAGTGATAATGGCGTGCCTGTCTTTGGTTCCGTAGACGCAGCCGTGCGCACCATGGGTTCTCTTGTGAACTACAGTGAGCGCAAAGCTGCTCTTACCGAAGAGCTTGCTGCCCCCATGCCTTCCCTGCCCGAAGGTCGTAAAGAAAAGGTGGAAGCCATCTTTGCTAAAGTGCGCAGTGAAGGGCGTGTAAACCTTGTAGAAACAGAAGCTCGTGACGTTATGCGTGCCTATGGTCTTGACCTTGCACCGCACTACCTTGCCACCAGCGCTGACGAAGCCGCAAAACTTTGGGAAGGCATCAACGGTGTCACCGTTATGAAGATCGTCTCCCCCGAAATCTTACACAAAACCGACGCCGGTGGCGTGGCCTTGAACATCAAGTCCGCCGACGAAGCTCGCGCCGCTTACGAAAAGCTGGTAAGCAATGGCAAGGCCTATGACCCCAAAGCCAACATCTTTGGTGTTATGCTTACCCCCATGCTCCCAGGCGGTGTAGAGTGCATCGTGGGCGCTAGCTGCGATACTACTTTTGGCCCCACAGTTATGTTTGGTCTTGGCGGTATCTTCGTAGAAGTGCTCAAAGACGTTTCCTTCCGTGTAGCTCCTGTAAAAATGCCTTCTTGCCGCAAAATGATTGAAGAGATCAAAGGCGTTGGCATGTTAGAAGGCGCTCGTGGCAGCGCCCCTTGCGACAAGGAAGCTCTTGCCGAAGTGGTCTGCCGTGTATCACAGCTTGCCGCCGAAATGACAAGTATTGCAGAAATTGACTTAAACCCTGTGTTCGCATGGGAAAAAGGCCTTGCCATAGCTGATGCACGTGTAGTATTGCATCCTGTGGAATAGTATTCATTAGGGTAACGTCCTCCTCTTTTGGCTTGAAAAAAGAGGAGGACGTATACATATGTTTCATATGTTTTAGATAACGGTAAAAAAGTAGGGTATTGTAATGAAGGATGTAAAACGCTTTCCAACACTTACAGGGCAAAGCTGGCTTGAAATGTCTTCTTTTAAGAAGCATGAATTTAATGACCGCAAGGACATAGCTGCTGAATATGACTATATCATTGTCGGTGGCGGATACGGTGGATACGGCTGCGCTAGCCGTTTGGCAGAGTTAAAACCTGATGCACGTATTGCTATTTTTGAAGCTCTCAGAGTTGGCGAAAGTGACAGTGGTAAAAATGCCGGCTTCATCATCGACGTACCTCACGATTTCGGTGACCAAGGCGGCTCTTCTTTTGAAGAAAACCACATGTACTACAAGCTCAACACCTTCATCATCAAAAGAATGCGTGATGAAATCGAAAAGCATAACCTTGATGTAGACTGGAAGCTTGGCAAATACCTTTGCTGCGCTGAAACAAAAAGCTATGCTTTGATTGAAAAAGAAGTTGCCGAATACGAAGAAATGAAGTGCGACTATCAAATCTTTGAGGGCGAAGAGCTGGCTAAACGCCTTGGCACAAGCTATTATAAAAAAGCGCTCTATACTCCTGGTACCTTACTTGTAAACCCTGCCGATATGCTGCGCGGGCTTATGAGCGTAATGCCTAAAAATGTTGAAATTTATGAAGAGTGTCCTGTACTTCGTGTACAAGAAGGCGGCAATGGTCGTGTCACCCTCGTCAGCGGCAAAGAAGTTTCTGCCAAAGCCGTTGTTGTTACTGCCGGCCCCTTCATTGAAGAATTTGGTATCACCAAAAACACCTTCTGCCCCGTACTTTCTTACGGTGCATTTACCCGCAGACTCAATGATCGCGAACTTGCACTCTTTGAAGGTGTAGAACCATGGGGTTGCACAGCTGGTCACCCTGCTGGTACCACTGTACGCTATACTCGTGACGGACGTGTGTTTGTGCGTAACGGCTTCACCTATGCCACATCGCTCACTACGTCACACCAACGTATCCGCTGGGCCATTCCAAAACTGCGCCGCTCTTTCGAAAATCGCTTCCCAGAAATTAAGCATGTGAATTTCGAATACGTATATGGCGGCATGATTAACTTGACCTTCAACAACAAGCCCCTCATGGTGAAGAAGCATCCAAGCTTGTACGCTTCTGCCTCCGGCGAAGGCGCTGGCGTGTGCAAAACTTGCCTCATAGGTCACTATGTTGCTGAATGGATTTTAGGCATAGATAGCGAGAACTTGACCTTCTTGCAAAGCATTGCCAAGCCTAACAGACTTCCCCCCGAGCCATTCACCACCGTTGGTGCTACCGCCCGTCTTATGTGGGAAGAGTTCAACGCTAAGAAAGAATTATAATATTAAGCTTATTGGGGATTTTTTTGGGGAAACTTTTTTGGAAAAAAGTTTCCCCAACCCCTTCATAAAACTTTCATTGCGGTGTGACTCCATCTCCATACACACTCCTTGCCGCAACAAAGTTCTCTATTTTCTTTCAAGTAATGAGAACTTATTAGACACGTCTCCCTCTCCAGCCTTTGATACTACATCCCAATTTACGGTAAGCACGACTCAGTAAAAAAAGCTTCGAGTGCTATTGAGCAAGTGCTCACCTAACATATTTTGTGCTTTTCAAGGTGTTTTTTTTTTGAAAAATTCTTCATTTTTTTCCATTTGAAACTCTGATGCGAAAAAATTAAATTTTTTTTATAAAAGCATTATTACTTTTTTTCGCTAAAAAGACTCAAAAATACATGTTTCTAGGTTTTTTCTTGCTATTTTGAAAAAATTTTATTTTTCACAAACCCCATATGAGCATAAATAACATGGCTTCTAGTTGCCTTTTTAGAACTGATATTGTATACTATACCGAATAGTGTTAGTTTTAACTCTATTTGCGGTATTTAATGCATGTTTTAGATGGTAAAATAGTTTTTATATTACGCTCTGCTTACCATTTTAGCTTATTAACCCTTTAACTTGATTGGAGATTGTCATGAGAAAGATGGAGCTTGGCTTGCACACGTACACCCTGCATCTATGGGGATTTGGACAAACTTGGTTTTCTGCAAGTCATGAAAAAGTTTTTGATCTCTTTGAGCTCATCAGACGAGCCAAAGAATGGGGACTTGATGGATTGCATATTACACCCAGAGATTTGGAAGACTTAGGCGACGCAAACCTAGAAGCCGTTGCAAAGGCAGCAAAAGATGCGGGCTTATGGCTTGAGTTGAACTTCGCTCGCGATTGCGAATGCGACGAGAAAATTAACCTTCCTCTTGCAAAGGCTGCCTATATTTCACACAAGCTCGGTGCTAAGATTGCAAAATATAGCATGGATATCCGCCGTGAAGGTCCTTTATTTGGTAGTAACATGCAAGCTCCTGTTATGCGTCAACTCGCAGTTATTCATGACGAAATCAAAGAAGCTCTTCCTGAATTTGAAAAGTACGGAGTTTCCCTTGCTGTGGAAAACCATACCGAATCCTATGCAGACGAAGTTCTCTGGGTAGTAAATGCCGTTGACCACCCCCTCGTAAAAGTTTGTGTTGATACCGTAAACTCCATGGGCGTGCTTGAAGGCCCAGAAATTGCCATGGAAAAGCTTGCTCCGCTTGCCATTTGTTGCCACTTCTGCGACCACAAGTGGGATCGTGACGCATATGGTGCTCGTTTCCATGGTAAAGCTCTTGGTGAAGGCGACATGGACTGCAAAAAAATGCTCGAGCTTTTACGTGAAAAAGCTCCCATGATGGATCGCATCAATTTTGAAATTGAATACGATCGTGGCGACGACAGCCTTGAAGTAGCTCGTGAAAAGCAAATGGACGCCTGCATCCGCAGCATCAAATATTGCCGCGAAGTGCTTAAAATTGGTCGTGAAGACGAAATGGCAAAAAGTTACCCCGGCTAACAATTAGCCCACAAAGATTTAAATATTTTGATATGTGCGCTAAGGCAATCTT
>CAYJHS010000053.1:0-13391 GCA_964369815.1 uncultured Desulfovibrionaceae bacterium | reverse complement strand
GAAACGCAGTGAAGCGTAATGACGGGGGGTTCCCTTCGAGGCCGCCACGCTTTTGTCTCCTTTTACAGGAGTAAGGACACTATTGCGAAGTCTTTTTGCAACAAAAGCGTGGCTGTGTGGTTTTTGTGGAATTTTAGAAATATAAAGATTTTTAGGGCGTTCAAGGAAGAAATTATTTTTCTGCGTAAGCGACCTCAAGGTCGTGCGTATAAGAAAAATAATTTCTGACGCAGAACGCACTAAAAAGATTGATTTTGCAAAAGAACGCAAAAGTGCAACAAACACAAACGCACTAAAAAGATTGATTTTGCAAAAGAACGCAAAAGTGCAACAAACACGAACGTACTGAAAAGATAAATTTTGGAAAAACAACGGAAAAGCACAAAAGAAAACACCTACAATTAAATCAATAAAAGCATGTCTTCCACAAGCTACGCTGGCCGCTTCACCATTCCAAACTTTTGTCAAACAAAAGCCCCCACCGTGTATCATTACACACAGTGGGGGCTTATTATGTGTTTATGTTAAATTACCCTTGGGTATCATTGAGCAAAGTTTTATTAACAAGAATGGTCACATCATCATGGGTAAACTCTGTAAAGGTTTGGCCTTTGATTTCATGTGTACCACCTTCAGTCCAAGAACCAAGAGCGTTACTCTTATCAGCGGAGGTATCATTTACGAGATCATTTTGTAACCTCTGAGCAGCTTCCACATCATCACCAAGCATAATCACTTCTGTGTTGCTTAGCGTCATATCTGCGGCATTATTAAGCATGGTTGTCAACGTGTCTGCACTTTCTGCACCTACCAAGAAGACATCTACACCTTCTCCACCGTCGACCCCCACTTGCATAACATCTGCAAGGTTAGGTATAGACATAATATCATTGCCGCTACCACCAATCATGGTATCTCTACCACCGCCGCCAAAGAGGATATCGTCACCACCAAGGCCAAGTAAGATGTCGTCACCTACACCGCCATAGAGGATATCGCTACCGTCGTCAACGCTTTCTAAGTCAGAGGCAGTCTGTGCAAGTTCTTCACGTCCTTCTGCAGTTTTGGCAAGTTCATGGGCATCGGCAAGTTCATCCATGGTGGAGAGGTCGCCATCGCCTACGAGGACATCATTGCCACTACCGCCGCGTAAACCGTCATTACCACTACCGCCAACTATGTTATCATTGCCGGAACCACCATGAATAAGGTCAGTGCCGCCTTCACCATAGACAGTATCATCACCCACACCTGTGTAAGCTATATCCACATATGGTGCGCTCATGGCACTAACATCAGCACTCATACCGCTATCTTCATTTGAGCCATCTTGAAGGATACTAGCATCATCGCGAACAGTACCATCGTTGAGCATGAAGTCCTCTAGTGACTGCTGCGCTTGTGCTTCTTGAGTGGCATTGGCATCTTGAGTAACATAATGGCTTTCACCAAGGTAAACCGTATCATTACCACTTTGACCAAGATACACAGTGTCATTGCCGTCATCAACATCTACAACTAGACCTTCGCCGTTGGCAGTGACATATTCTACTGTAGCCCCAGCACCTATGTGGTTTGAGGAGGTTTGCACATTGTTATGTGTAAACCCATCCATAAACAGCACAGTGTCATTCACGTCACCCTTGGAGATAATATCACCCTCGGTGGGAGGAGTAACTTCTGCTTCGGGTTCTTTGACAGTGACGTTAACGGTGTGCATAACTTTATCGCCGTCACTATCCTCAAAGGTAAGATTTATGTTACGATCTTCACTACCAAGGAGTGTGGTGGATGTCCATTCATTGGAACCATCTTGATTTGTCAAAATGGTGTCACCCATTACTATGGTATGCGTGCCTGTTTCGGGATCATAAGTATATGACTTAAAATGCAGGGCAGAATTATCAGACCACGCAGAGTAGTAAATTCCGTCACTAGAGTCTGCATCAACCCATGTGCCCTTGTCTTCATCAAACTTAGCACCATTGGGCTCCCAACGCTGAGCATCTTCATTCCACGTGGAATTATAAGGCTCCCAAGCTCCGACCCCATCATTTGCTTCTGCGTTCCAAACAACACTTGCATCTGTCGTTCCCATGGAGTAACCACCAAAATAAATGCGATGTTGTCCATCAGCACCAAAATCCACTTCGATTGTTGCGCTAAAAGAACTATCGGCCTCAGCAGTAAACTGAGAAGTAGCTGCATCCCCATCGGCATTGGTAGTGTCAGACTTAGAGCTGATCACGGGCGCATCGTCTCTTACGTCCACATCAAGAGTTATATCGTGACTGTTATTGTTGGCATCCTTCACGGTAACAGTGACCTCTCCCATAAGTGAGGTGTCAGCATCGCCAGACTTGCCATGGCTAATATTATCATCAAGGGTGATAGTAATGTCGCCATTGGCGCCTACAGAGGCAGAGCCAATGACAGCACCGCCAAGGGTTACTTCATAAGTACCTTCTGGAGCAGTGTTACCGGTGTCTTTACCAAGCCAATCATCGGCCTTAACTGTTGTAGAGGCGCCAAAGACAGAACCGTCTTCGTTGGTGCCTGTGCCGTCAGTAAGTCCGGCTTCGCCCACCACAAAACCAGCGTCAGGCAAGTTATTTGGTGCAGTGGATTGACCAATGTTTACATCCACTGTCGTTTCTGCGCTATCGCCATCGGCATCAGTTATCTTAAAGGTGAAGGACTCTGTCATATCACCTGTGTCAGGCTTAGCAGTAAAGGTGTATTCATTATTATTAGTAACGTTAACATAGCCATTACCTACGTCATAGCCCTTACCGTCCACATAGGGAGCTTCTTTGAAGTTTTCACCAGTGCCGGTGCCTACGACAACCTCTTGTACATCTGGAGTGTCGGCCCCAAAGTTTGGAGCAATAGTGCCAGAGACGGCTTCACCTTCGGTTACGGAGCCGATAGTTTGACCATCACTAGCATCAGCATCATTATTAATGGTTGCAGAAATAACAGGTGCATCGTCCGCTACGGTTACTGTCACTGTAGCCATAGCACTATCATTACCGGCATTAACTGTTATATCAAACGTTACTGTATCTTCAGTTTTGCTAGCATCGTCTCCACTGTCTATGTTTTCATTGAGGGTAAATTCATACTCAACTTCATAGTCGCCATCGGCATTTTTGGTAACGCCAAGAATGGTCACAGTACCATTTGGCACATCGGCAGTACCGGTCCAGCCTTCGCTCTTGGTGAAGGTTGTATTACCAATGGTGATGCTGTCTGGTTCAATACCAGTAACCACAAGTTCACCCGTTTGACTAAGAGCTGCGTCATTGGGGTTTGTGCCATCACTCAAGTTGGCTTCGTCCACATTAACAGCTGTGTCAGAAGCGTCTAAATCCACGTCAATAACGGTAGGCTTAATATTTACTTCAAGGTTTGCAGTATCACCATCTTTATCGGTTACACCAAAGGTTACATTGACATTACCTTCACCAAAAGAAGTATGCTGTTGCATAGTCCATGCGCCATTGTTATCCACAGTCACAGTAAGCAAAAGCATACCATTGTGGCTCACTGTACCGGCATTATAATCAATGCTAAGCTCTTTGCTATCAATACCGTCAATACTTATTTCTTCAATGGAGAAGCTCTCGACACCGTCAGCGCCCTTGGCTACAAGTTGCCCACTGGCTTCGCCAATGTTTCCATGTTCAAGCACAATGACGTCGTCCACGATATCTACTTCAATACCGTTTTCTTGAGTTACACTATCGCCGCTCTTATCAACTACGGTAATGTTAAAGCCTTCGGTTACAACGTCGTCACCATAGTTGGTAGCATCGTCACCATCGTTAGCTGTGTCTTGGCTGTGCGTCGTGGCATTTTCTGTTTGAGTGTAAGTATAGCTTACTTCAAACTCACCTTCGCCAGTTTTTTCAAAACCAATGTCAGACAAGTAACCAAAATCACCCTTCACTTGTGTGCTAGATGGGTCAGGAGTTAAGCTATAAACACCGTTATTTTCCGTCACAGTAAAGGTGACATTACCAAGTGTGAAACTTTCCACACCTTCTTCGGTAGTAATGGTGAACGCACCTTCACTTTGGTTGGACGCAGGGTTTGGTCCCTGACCACTGGCAAGCCCATCGGCATCAGCACCAGCCGCGCCGGCTTGTTCAGCATTGGCAACACCGGCGTCATAGCTTTTAAGTGCAGCATCGCCATTATCTAAGCCACTCAACTTTGCCACATTGGTTTCAACAACATGGGTTATCCTATCGCCATCACCGTCTGTGAAGTTTAAGATAACATCATTGCGGTCAGTTTCACTAGAGCCTGTTTCAAAAGAAACTGTCCAGTTTTCATTGTCGGTGGTGGTTAAGGTCACATCGCCGAGAGTAATGGTAAAGCCATCATTGATATTTCCTTCAACCGTAACACCGTCTAGCCAACCACTTGTGGCTGGGTCTTGTTCCCAAGTTTGGTCTGCACTATTCCAAACAACGCCAAGAGCAGAAGTAGCCCCTACGCTTGGTGGAATTTCAATTTTGGCGCCGTCCATATCAGCACCAAAGTCTAAAGTAAAGCTATCAGTAGCATTATTGCCAACAACAGTTGCTTGACTTGTACTTGCTTCAACATCCGCTGTGTGATCGCGCCCGTCATGATTAACCAGAGTTGAGCCTAGGGCTTCACCATGGCCAGAGATTATGGGTGCATCGTCGCTGATGTTCACATCAAGAGTAATCTCTTGTGACTCGCCATTGGCACCTACTACGGTGACGGTAATGGTGTCTTGTTGCGTTATGGAATCGTCCCTAGAGGAAGTTGTTCCATCAGGATTTTTTTGGTCAACGTTTTCATTCAAGGTGACCTTTACCTGTTGCACAGTTTCACCATTAACCACAACCTCAACAATATCTACAGAATATGGGGAGCCTTCAGCAACAGTAGCACCAGTAATGGTAAAGCCTTCAGGAGCTGCCCAAGTATCAAACTCAGAGTCCGCGTCTGCATCAGTACCACTGCCCATGCCTTCTTCGTCAAGGTTAACAGTTGTATCAAAACCATCAGTAACAGTGGTGGTGATAACATCATCACCGATTTCTAACTTTTCAAAATTATCTGTTTCGCTAGTGTTGTTATCTGTACCCACGATGGTGGCAGTAACACTTTCAGCGCCTTGAGCAGTGCCATCGGCGGCACGCATGTCAATGTCAAAGTCGACAGTGCTTTCACCAGCAGGAATAGTTACGTCATATGTAGTATCACCAACTTTAACTTGCACAGTTAAATCGGTTTCCGTTGGATTAGTCAAGGTCAAGGTGTATTCAACAGCGCCACCTTCAGTTATTGTAGCACCGTCAGCCTTGGAGCTTAAGGTTAAAGTGGTGACGTTTTCGGTGTCGGTCACGCCGTTGACCGCAGGAGTTGTATCCACTTGTAAGTCTTCAAACTGATCGCCGCCGCTCACGATATCGCCAAGGTTTGCTGTGACTTGACTTGGGTCAACATACACATCATCGCCTTGCACTGTATGGTCAAAGGTAAAGCTGTCAGAACCAGCCAGAATGGTCACATTTTGCTTAACGCCATCGATTTCTACTTCAAAAGTTAAATCTTCTTTTGCGTCAACGGGGTTACCATTGGCGTCGGTAAGCTTTACAGTGTACTCGATTTCGCCGCCTTCCTTCACATCGCCGGAAGCTTCAAGGCTCAAGGTGATGGTGTCAGGATCTTCGCCTTCTTCGTTAGGCTCATTATCATCGGTTACAGTGGTATTAACCGCTGCACCAATTTCTAAGTTTTCAAAGTTGTTGGCTTCGCCGCTGTTGTTATCAGTACCGGTGATTTCAGCTTTGACATTTTCATCACCTTGCACAAAACCATCGGCATCACGCACGTCATGGTCAAAACTCACGGAGTCAGAACCAGCAGGGATGGTTACGGTGTATTCCTTGCCGTTAACGTCAACAGTCACCTCTAAAGGCTCACGGGTAGGATTGCTCAAGTTCAAGGTGTACTCAATGGTACCGCCCTCAGCAAGGCTATCCGTGTTGGCTTCAAGGGTAAGCGTTGTCTTGTCGGTGGTGTCGGTCACGCCGTTGACTGCAGGGCTTGTATCCACTTGCAAGTCTTCAAACTGATCGCCGCCGCTCACGACATCGCCGAGATTTGCTGTGACTTGGCTTGGGTCAACATACACGTCATCGCCTTGAACGCTATGGTCAAAGGTAAAACTGTCAGAACCGGCAGGAATGGTCACATTTTGCTTAACGCCATCGATTTCTACTTCAAAAGTTAAATCTTCTTTTGCGTCAACGGGGTTACCATTGGCGTCGGTAAGCTTTACAGTGTACTCGATTTCGCCGCCTTCCTTCACATCGCCGGAAGCTTCAAGGCTCAAGGTGATGGTGTCAGGATCTTCGCCTTCTTCGTTAGGCTCATTATCATCGGTTACAGTGGTATTAACCGCTGCACCAATTTCTAAGTTTTCAAAGTTGTTGGCTTCGCCGCTGTTGTTATCAGTACCGGTGATTTCAGCTTTGACATTTTCATCACCTTGCACAAAACCATCGGCATCACGCACGTCATGGTCAAAACTCACGGAGTCAGAACCAGCAGGGATGGTTACGGTGTATTCCTTGCCGTTAACGTCAACAGTCACCTCTAAAGGCTCACGGGTAGGATTGCTCAAGTTCAAGGTGTACTCAATGGTACCGCCCTCAGCAAGGCTATCCGTGTTGGCTTCAAGGGTAAGCGTTGTCTTGTCGGTGGTGTCGGTCACGCCGTTGACTGCAGGGCTTGTATCCACTTGCAAGTCTTCAAACTGATCGCCGCCGCTCACAATGTCGCCAAGGTTTGCTGTGACTTGACTTGGGTCAACATACACATCATCGCCTTGAACGCTATGGTCAAAGGTAAAGCTGTCAGAACCGGCTGGAATGGTCACATTTTGCTTAACACCGTCAATTTCTACTTCAAAAGTTAAATTTTCTTTTGCGTCAACAGGGTTACCATCAGCATCGGTAAGCTTTACGGTGTATTCAATTTCGCCGCCTTCCTTCACATCGCCGGAAGCTTCAAGGCTCAAGGTGATGGTGTCAGGATCTTCGCCTTCTTCGTTAGGCTCATTATCATCGGTTACAGTGGTATTAACCGCTGCACCAATTTCTAAGTTTTCAAAGTTGTTGGCTTCGCCGCTGTTGTTATCAGTACCGGTGATTTCAGCTTTGACATTTTCATCACCTTGCACAAAACCATCGGCATCACGCACGTCATGGTCAAAACTCACGGAGTCAGAACCAGCAGGGATGGTTACGGTGTATTCCTTGCCGTTAACGTCAACAGTCACCTCTAAAGGCTCACGGGTAGGATTGCTCAAGTTCAAGGTGTACTCAATGGTACCGCCCTCAGCAAGGCTATCCGTGTTGGCTTCAAGGGTAAGCGTTGTCTTGTCGGTGGTGTCGGTCACGCCGTTGACTGCAGGGCTTGTATCCACTTGCAAGTCTTCAAACTGATCGCCGCCGCTCACAATGTCGCCAAGGTTTGCTGTGACTTGACTTGGGTCAACATACACATCATCGCCTTGAACGCTATGGTCAAAGGTAAAGCTGTCAGAACCGGCTGGAATGGTCACATTTTGCTTAACACCGTCAATTTCTACTTCAAAAGTTAAATTTTCTTTTGCGTCAACAGGGTTACCATCAGCATCGGTAAGCTTTACGGTGTATTCAATTTCGCCGCCTTCCTTCACATCGCCGGAAGCTTCAAGGCTCAAGGTGATGGTGTCAGGATCTTCGCCTTCTTCGTTAGGCTCATTATCATCGGTTACAGTGGTATTAACCGCTGCACCAATTTCTAAGTTTTCAAAGTTGTTGGCTTCGCCGCTGTTGTTATCAGTACCGGTGATTTCAGCTTTGACATTTTCATCACCTTGCACAAAACCATCGGCATCACGCACGTCATGGTCAAAACTCACGGAGTCAGAACCAGCAGGGATGGTTACGGTGTATTCCTTGCCGTTAACGTCAACAGTCACCTCTAAAGGCTCACGGGTAGGATTGCTCAAGTTCAAGGTGTACTCAATGGTACCGCCCTCAGCAAGGCTATCCGTATTGGCTTCAAGGGTGAGTTTGGTACTGTCTTCGGTATCTTTTACATCTGTGGTCACAGTGCTACTGTCAACAACCAAGTTTTCAAACTCGCCACCGCCTGTGGTCACATTCCCAAGACTAGCAGTCACTTTGCTTGGGTCAACGTAAACGTCGTCACCTTGAGCTGCTACATCAATGGAGCCAGACAATTCGCCGGCAGGGATGGTGACTTCATAGATATTGCCAAGATTATCTTTCACTTCTACCGTCAAGTCAGACTTAGGAGCATTATCAATATTTACAGTATATTTAATAGAACCGCCTTCCACGGTGCCGGCTGTGGCTTCAAGAGTCAGCGTAGTTGTATCAAGCTCGGGTTCTGGCTCTGGCTTTGGCTCATCTGGGTCCTCAGGGCTCTCAGGGTCAGTTGGCTCATCAGGGTCCACCGGAACGTCAGGGTCAACCGGAACGTCGGGTTCATGGCCTTCATCTTTCTTTTCATCGGTCACAGTCACTGTCAAAGTGCTTTCAGAGGTGCTACCACTTTCATCTTCTACTTTATACTCAAATTCGTATTCAGGAGGAGTGTCGCCATCATCATAAGGGTTGTCGCCAGCTTCAATTTCATAAGAACCATCTGGATTAAAGGTGACCTTGTCACCTGTTTCCGGATTAGTCATTTCTAAGCCGTCTTCCGGCACGTCGATAAAGCCGTCACCGTCTTCATCTTTACCATCTGTTTCCCAGCCATTTGGTACCTTTACGCCCACAAGAGCGTCTTTACCTTCTGTGGAAGGGTCATCCTTCCAGCCATCAAGGCCTGCAAGGTCATTATCAAGAAG
Source organism: uncultured Desulfovibrionaceae bacterium (assembly GCA_964369815.1). Lineage (GTDB taxonomy): Bacteria > Desulfobacterota > Desulfovibrionia > Desulfovibrionales > Desulfovibrionaceae > CAYJAD01. Next base: position 4,477 of record CAYJHS010000053.1, on the reverse strand, counting down.
GTTACCGGTAATAGTATCGCCCTCTTCCACTGTAACGGAATCAGGGTTAGCAGTTGGGATACCGTCTGGAGTCTGCAAAGCAGTAGGATTTACTGCCCCGCTAGCGCCAAGCTCTGGGTCTGTTAAAAAATCATCATTCAGCCCGCCTGCAAAAGCCTGGTCAAGACCATCAAGGCGGTCAATACCACCAAGCAATGTGCCTTCAGCAAAGCTCACAATGGTGCCGCCACTTGTGGCAGCAGATGCACCAGTACCAGCAGCAGGCATGAGGGTTTCGTCCAGCCCTGCAAAGAATTGCTCGCCGCCAACTTCAGCATCGCCGATAACGAAAGTGGGCATATTTTCAGCAGTATAGGCTTTATAAAAATCTGCAAGTGAAACCTTGGAACCATCTTCAAAAGACATTTGAAGATTATCTCCCTCACGAGTAAGCGTTGCGTCTCCAGAGTCAAACTTTAAAACTAGACGATCCTCTGCGGTTGGGACAACAGTAGAGGTTTGCCCTGCTTGAGGCTTTTGTAATTGAATGTCGGCCATAATAACGTCCTTTTGTTTTTAGGGTGCGGCAAAAAACACAAATTATGTATGTTATTGCGCACACAAAGGTAATGCGAGAGTAAAAACTCAGAAAAGTGAAATATGGGGGCATCTAAAATCAAAATCTAGATGACGAGGCAAAGGCATGCCTCAGGCTGGATAAGCCCACAAGCAGTGAAGTACGCTTGTTCTACTGGTAAGGAATGAACCACAGGAACACTCACACGTATAGCTACGTGAAATTTAAATAATAACGAAAAATAATGCTGTCAAGTTTTTTTTCAACAATTTGTTTTTTTTTGCGCAAAAGCTTTAACCTTAACTAAAGTGGCACTCTCAATGCAAACTTTATATATAATGTTAATAAAGATTTTATACCATGCATAGGCCCTTTTGGCGACACACAAAGGTGTGCATACTACTTTGCTCCATATTTTTTGAGTAGAGCAACGACTCCTTTATGGGGGTTTTGTGCAGCATATTGCAAAGCAGACTTCCCTTGAGGGCCTTTTTCATTGGGGTCTGCCCCTGCATTTAATAATAATGTTACTAATTGTACCGATTGTCTATTGGCAGCAAGCATAAAAGCTGACCAGCCATTTCTATCTTTGACATGTATATCAACATTATTTTTTATTAAAACCTCAATAACGTTTTTATGTCCAAAAAAAGCAGCCAGCATCAAAGCCGTGATACCTTTTTCATCCTTTGTATTGATATCTGCTTTATGATTAATGAGGGTTTGCACAAGCTCGCTGTCACCATTAAAAGCGGCGTTCATAAGTGCAGTCTTGCCCACATTGTTTCTGACATTAATATCCGCTTTATGTTTTAATAACACAGGGATAACATTTTTGTTTTTGTTATCAGCTGCGCGAATAAGCGGCGTATCTCCAAATTTATTGGCAAAGTTAACATTACCCCCCTGACTTAATATTTGTTGCAACACTTGCACATCGTCATTATCCACAGCAAGCATAAGCGCTGCATCAATATGATCATGAATTTTTGCAGTATTATAATCACTTAAAAGTTTTAATGCTTTGTCTTGTTTACTATCTTTAGCGTGCGCTACGGCAGTATTACCCTGTTTATCTTTGATATTCACATCCGCGCCATTATCAAGTAAAGCCTGCATGGATTTCAGATAGCCAAAGCGGGAGGCAGCCATAAGGGCTGTACGCCCAGCGCCATCAATATCATTTATATTTGCACCATGCGCTAGCAATATTTCTATAACTTCATATTTGCCATAAAGGGCCGCTAACATAAGAGCATTCATCTTATTTACGTCAAAAGCATGAATATTTGCCTTATACTTTAGCAACATTCTTACAATATCGCTATGACCTTCTTTAGCGGCAATACTCAGCGCAGTCATATTGTCCTTATCTTTAATTTCAGTGTCAGCGCCATGCTCCAGCAGCATTTGTACTGTTTTATTAAGTCCATACCCGGTTGCAAACATAAGCCTAGTTAAACCAGCTTTATTTTTTTCATCCAGTGTATTTTTATTGCGCTGTAAACCTTGCAGCAGTGCATCATGCATTCCTTGATCAATAATCATACGTGTAGTGAAGCCATGTTTATTTCGCAGCATTCTATCCGCGCCAGAAGCATACAACATGTCCAATGTATTGTAATACCCTTCTTTTCCGGCATACATTAAAGCCGTCATACCATCTTTATCTTGGATATTAACCTCAGCTTTATGCTTAAGTAAAACAGCGACTGTCTTTCCGCGCCCATATTTGGAAGCAAATATCAGTGCTGTCATACCATCTTTATCTTGTGTATTTATCTGTGCCCCATGCTTTAATAATACACTTAGCACTGCATCTTTCCCAAATTGCGCTGCGCTCATAAGTGCTGTATAGCCTGAGCTATTGGCAAGATTGATTTTCGCCTTATTTTTAAGAAGCAAGTCCACAAGCTCCATATCTCCATCAGCAGCGGCACACATAAGTGCCGTCCAGCCTATATCCATAAAAGCATTAATATCTGCGCCGTTATCAAGCAAAACTTGTACGATTTTATTTCTTCCCTTGGATGCAGCATCCAAAAAATATTCAGTAATTTTTGATTTTATAAGAGGATCGCCCATTTCATGCTTAAGCAAAAGACCGACGGCATCACTTTGAGATTCTTCCATGGCTATGGCTAATGCTGTCATACCCTTTTTATTTTTTACTGTCATATCAGCTTTATTTTTCAATAAAACCTTCATAGCATCTATGTGCCCTTTTTTGACAGCAAACATAAGAGGAGTCTCGCCGGTACTTGTTTGAGCTTCTATATTGGCACCATTATCAAGTAAAATTTGTATAATTTCTGGTTGATTAGTATCAGCTGCAAAGATTATTGCTGTTAAATTCGCCTTGCCAGCGGCATTAACATTAGCCCCTCCCTTAAGTAACATTTTTACTATTTCGCTTCTGCCCAAAGCGCTTGCAGCCATGAGCGCTGTCATTTGTTGCATTTGCCTAGCATCTACATCAGCCTTATTCTCAATTAAAAATTGTAGTATATCACTGTAGCCAGCTTGAGTAGCAATCATAAGAGGACTCCAGCCTTCATAAGTTTTAGTATTAATATCAGCGTTATTTTTGAGTAAAAGTTCCATTACCTCTTTATGCTGATTAGTTGTTGCTACAAACAATGCCGTTGCACCATCATCGCCCCGTGAGTTAATATCGACTCCTTCTTTAATAAGCTGCTCAATGCGTTGCATATCACCACGTTGCGCCGCATCTAGCAAACCAGTAGCGAAAGAATTATTGGGGAGAAGTACAAAAAAATAAAAAATTATTAGTATAAGTCGTTTGCGCATAATGTGAAACTCCTCAGATAGTTAGCTCATAATACCGTAACTCTAAATATGACTATGTAACAAGCATACCCCTTATAAAATTTATTGACAATACATCATGAGGGCTAATTAGGTTATTCTTTCCTCGTGAAGTTTTGTAAAGAACCACAAGAGAATCCAAAAACAAAAAAATAAGCCCCACAAGGCTTTATGTCCTTGCGGGGCTTTATGAAATATTTTGCTGGAGCTCTTGACCAGCTCCGAAAATTAAAGATATTTTACTTATTTTATTAAATATTTTTTGAGAAAATATTTTTTATACCTACAAATTTACCTACAGGTTCTTTTGATTGATAAAAACGTCTATTTAGCGCCATACTTTCTTAACAGGGCCACCACTCCTTTATGTGGGCTCTTATAGGCATAAGAAAGAGCAGTATTACCATTTTTGTCTTTTTGATGTATGTCAGCACCGTTTTTAATAAGCAACTCTACTATTTCTTTAGGTTGCTTTAGTGCTGCGACCATTAGTGCTGTCACGTCATCTTGCGTTCTGGCATTGATATCTGCTCTATTTTGAAGAAGCGTTTGTATGGAATGACTATGCCCAAGCTGTGCGGCAATCATAATGGCTGTCCATCCTCCTTGCGATCTAGCGTGAATATTAGCATTTTTATCAAGAAGAAGTTGTATGGTCTCGCTGTGGCCTTTTTGAGTTGCCATTATAAGGGCGGTATCCCCATTGCCTGTTGTCGCATTAATATCAGCACCATAATTCAGTAGTATTTTAATTGATTCGTTGTGCCCACCTAACGACGCTAGCATAAGAGCTGTCAAGTCTTGTGAATTTCGAGTAAGTGTGTCGGCTTTGTTGTCTAGTAGTGTTTTTAAGGCATCATTTTTTCCATGCTGAGCTGCTAATAACAACGCCGTAGCTCCAAACTTTGATTTTGCTTGAAGCTTAGCTCCGTAACGTAGCAATGTTTGTATGGAGCTACTGTGATTTTCCATAGTTGCAAACATTAAGGATGTCCAATCGTCACGAGCTTTGGCATGTATATTAGCTTTGTTGTCAATCAAAGTTTCTATAGTGCCATTTTGACCGTAAGCTGCTGCGAACATAAGAGGAGT
>CAYJHS010000052.1:12757-13640 GCA_964369815.1 uncultured Desulfovibrionaceae bacterium | reverse complement strand
CACACCGTTGCGTACCGCTGATATGCAGTACCTCTCCAATAGTCCATATTTTTTGCGCGCCATATTAGAAGATTATGCCTATATTTATATTTTGCGCAATAAATATAAAGCCAACTCTGATGCTTGCGTAAATCTACCTTGGCAAGACTTCTTTAAGGAAGATACCCCCAAAGAGGAATTTTTATACGCTATTTTTGATGGCGATAATTTTATACATCCTTCGCCTTTAAGTCTAGAGGTGCTTGCGGTATTGAGCAGTGACTTGGAAAAGCTTAAAAGCTTTGTTATGCGGTATGTAAGCCTAGTGAAACCGACGTGGTCAGAAGATGTACGCACCAAGGCATATTTTTTACAATTGCAGCAAGAATTGCGTACTATGGGCGAGCAAAGTTATGTATCTCGAGTGCATACATACTCTTTTTGCTCTACCCCTCCACATAATAAACATATCTTTTCTTTGACTAAAGAAATGTTAGCTCTTTTACCACGCCTTTTGCAGAAAAAAAGCCCTAAAGAGTTGGGTGAAAATTATGCTAAAATTATTGAACTTTACGAGGGGCATGGCCTTAATGCTGTGAAGGAAAAGTTACAGACCCTTCTACTCCCCCCGCACCTACTGGCCAATGCATATACCGCTTTAGCCAGGCATGTTATGGCCTATGATTTAGTAGCAAGCGTTGACTTTGCACAGCATGCCTATGCCATAGATCCCAAGCCCTATAGGTTGAAATGGCTTACCTTTCAGTATTATAGAGCTGCACACGTATGTGCCGCTGCCGCTAGCTATGACTTGCTGCCAAAAAATATGTCCATGCACGGCGCAGAAGCTCGTATGGCAAAGGAAATTGCACAAACAGTACGTTGTTACAAATAATGTCTTAAG
>CAYJHS010000052.1:9295-12747 GCA_964369815.1 uncultured Desulfovibrionaceae bacterium | reverse complement strand
ATAACGATATATAGGGAAAAAACTTGACCGTACACAAAGTTTTATGTAAAATATAACTTTAGATTATAATATTTTCCAAACAAAAGCTACAGGACGCTTGACGACACACATCCCCCCCACAAAGTAATGCAAAAAATATTTCTACACATAGGCGAAGGGAAAAGCGGAAGCTCAGCCATTCAGCATGCTCTGCAAGAGCTTCAAAGCCAAGGAGAGTTAAAAAAGCACGGCATTGCCCTTTTGTGGGAAGGTTTGCCGCATCTTTGTTTTGAGTGCAAAGTGGAACAAGGGCAAATCCCTGATGTGCAATGGGTATTGGATTATATTAAAAATTTTCTACAACAAACTAGTGCGCCACGCATCATTATTTCTTGCGAAGCGTTTTCTTATGGCAGTGTGTGGAGTGCAAAAAACATTATGGCACTGGCACAAACTCTGCAAAGCTATGAAGTTAAGGTTCTTGTATACTATAGAAGGCAAGATCAGCGCTATGAAAGCTCATGGGCGCAAGGTTGCCGCTTCTTGCGCGCTACGCCCCACTTTAATCGAACACGTAAGGCTACGCCCCGCTTGCCACTGCTTCGAGCCTATACCGAGGCCTTTGGCAAAGACAATATGAGTGTGCGTATTTATGATCGCAGCAGTCTTTATATGCAAGACTCTCGATGTGATTTTTTGCATTGGGCAGGCATGCAAGACCTGATTCCTAAGCTAACAGATTCTTTTGATAATCCCTCTCTTTCGCCTGCAGGATTGCGTATTTGTCTTTCCTTTATGCGCCAAAATCGCCTTAATGAACTACAAAAAAAAGAACGCATTCAAGAGCTCAAAAAGCGTATTGACAGCAGTTCCGCAATGCCGCATGCAGACATAAAATACGACCTTGGCATAGCTCGCAACGGTATTAATGCTGATGCTAACTTTTGCTATACCCTGCATAACTTGCTTGGGCTTGAAAAAACACCCAGAAAAAATACACATGCTTATATGACACTTGAGGAAAGACAAACCTTTTTAGAACAGTGCAAAGAAGAAAATGCCATTATTGCACGGGAGTTTCTTGGCAAGAAGGACGGTCAACTTTTTGATGCAAGTATGCCTGAGCACACTATTGCCCTACGCAGTCCAAGCACGGATGATATAACCACCGTCATGTTACCTATTTTAGTGCATCTTACGCAGCGGATTGAAAAACTTGAACAGGAAAAATGGTCATATAAACTGAAGAAATTTTTCAACGGCGTAATGCGTCTTATCAAAAAACAGCGCACGCAGTAATCATTCAATATAAAACATATACAAAGGATATGTCATGGAAGAAAAAAAATACATCAAAGCGCCACGTTCGCACGTTTCCCCTGCCATGCGTGAAGAAAAAAACGGCCACAAGGGCGCAGTGTTTTGGTTCACCGGCCTTTCTGGTGCTGGTAAATCCACCATTGCCCACGCAGTGGAAAAAGTGCTTTTTGACCAAGACAAACAAGTAATGGTGCTTGACGGGGATATTATTCGTCATGGCCTGTGCGCAGACCTGTCCTTTAGCCCGCAAGGCCGTGCAGAAAACATCCGCCGCATTGCCGAATTGAGCCATATTTTTGCAAAACAAGGCTTTATATGCCTGTGCGCTTTCATTTCACCTCTAAAAATATATAGAGAAATGGCGCAAGTTATCATAGAAGATGCCTTCCATGAGGTGTATATTTCCTGCTCGCTTAAGGAATGTGAAGCCCGTGATGTCAAGGGTTTTTACAAGCTTGCTCGTGAAGGGAAAATCAAAAATTATACTGGCATATCCGCACCCTATGAAGAGCCTGAAGACGCAGGGCTGGTCATTAACACCGAAAATGTTTCCGTGGACGAGTGTGTAGCTCAGGCCATAAGCTTCATAGAAAGCAAAATTAAAATCTAAAACTTGTATAGGACTTATGAACACACTGCCTCGCATTCTTTTCTTTAATATCAATGGTTCCGGCATGGGGCATATGAATCGCTGTCTGTCTTATGCCCGTCCTTTGCGTGGCAAGGCCGAAGTGACCTTCTTTTCCCTTGCCTCAGCTATTGAAGTTATTGAAAATATGGGAGGAGATACACCTTTTGACGCCGAATATTACGTGTCGCAGTTTTGGACCACTAGCAACAATTATACATGGAATACTGAGCTTGCCTTTCGCCTGCCTATGGTGCTTGAGCATGTGCAGCCCCATGTCATTGTTTTTGACGGTACTTGGCCCTATCAAGGGTTTTTGACCACGTGTAAAACCTATGGCAAGGCCAAGCTTGTGTGGTCACACCGTGGATTATTTAAAGAAAGCGCGCGTAAATGCCCAGTGCACCCGAGTCATTTTGATCTTATTTTGGAGCCTGGGGAGCTTATGCATGAGCCAGATCAGATTGTAAGCACTCCTCAAAGGCAACACAATAAACTGTGTCTTTCTCCGGTGACATTGCTTAATGATGAAGAAATTTTGTCAAAAGCGGACGCCCGTAAAGAGCTTAACCTTGAGCCTGATACAAAATACGCCCTCTTAAGTCTTGGCCCTGGAAACCTAAAAGACGTACACAGCATTGGGTATAGCTGTATAGAACTTTTGCAAGAACAAGGTTATAGTATTGTTTGGGCGTGCCCGCCCATTTCGGTAAAAGATGTGCCCCTGCCGCAAGGAATCATACCTCTGACCTACTATCCACTAGTAAAAATCTTGCGCGCCTTCGATGTTTTTGTGGGTGCAGCTGGCTATAATACGTGCTGCGAAGTGGTACAAGCCCAAGTGCCAACCATCCTCATCCCCAACACCCAATTGGTCGATGATCAAAGCCGGCGAGCACACCTTGTGGTAACACATGCGCCTGCAATGGTGTGTATGAGTGAAAAAAAGGAAGACTTGCGCACGGTCTTATACAGTCTTATGGCACTTCAACAACAAAACAGACCAAAGCTCTGTATGCAGGGCGGCGAAGAAGCCGCCAAGGCTTTGTTGCAACTCGCTTTATCCGTACAGCAAGATGACACTTTGCCACAACAATCTTGGACTAGTGGCCCCTCGTGGCAATATATTCTCAAGTACACTTGCAAGGGCGCAGCATTGCAGCATCTTTTGTGGCACAAAATCCTTTTTCCCTTCTTTAATTCTTGGGGGATGCTTAAGCATCGATACGCATGTAACTGGCGAGGGGACTTAAAACATGCTCCTACCGAACACGGGAAAAAAGTTTTACTCTGGATGGAAGGACTCCCCAAAGAGCATCAGCGAACACTCTGTCAGGTGGCACAAGATTTTTTTGCTAAGCACCCGCAGTATACCCCTATTCTTGTCACCGATACGCCAGATTTTGCCTTTTTTTCTCGTTTGCAGTGGTTAATAGAGTATTTGCCTGTGCTACGCAATAGGCAAGATGCTGACTATAAAGAACAAAAACGTGCCTATATCCGCTGGCGCTATGCCGATGCTACA
>CAYJHS010000052.1:0-9285 GCA_964369815.1 uncultured Desulfovibrionaceae bacterium | reverse complement strand
AGTTTAAGGAAAACAACTAGGTATAGTATGAAAAAAATAGCAGTCATTCTTGGTATGCACAGAAGCGGCACCTCCGTACTTTCCCGAAGTTTTGTCATCTTTGGCGCAGACCACGGAGAAACGTCCATCGCAGGCAAGTGCAATAAAAGAGCACACTGGGAAGACTATGATGTCATGTATTTTAACAATGATATGTTACAATTTCTTAACAGAGCGTGGTATAATACCGAGGCCTTCACCCAAGAAGACTTTGCCAAAGTCCGCAAGGCCGGTTATTTTGACAAGGCTGTGCAATTGATGCAAAAAAAGATTGCCGCCACAGATTTTTATGTCCTTAAGGAACCGCGTGTCACCATGCTTCTTCCTTTTTGGGAAAAAGTCTTCCAAAGCCTTGACGTATCGGTTAAATATGTTTTTGCCATACGCAATGCCTACAGCGTTGCCAAATCTTTGGAAAAAAGAAATGATTTCATTTTGGAATACAGCCAGTTTTTATGGTATGCTTACAATATTTTTGCCCTTAAAGAGCTAGAAGGCAAAGAAGTGTTTTTTGTAGATTATGACAATTTTTTAGAAAAAACTGAGGAATGTTTCCAAAATTTAAGCATTTTTTTAGAAGCTGATATTATAAAGCGTGAAAAAAATATTTTCATGAAAAAAGTTCTTCGAGAGAATCATACTCCGGCCAAAGATAATTTAGTCGCTTCACCCTTATATGAAGATATCTATAGCTTTCTTGTGCAAAAAAACACCGTAAGCCAAGTAGATTTTTTGCCATATCTTACTCCGCACTTTACTTACTACCATCAGCACGTGGCACTGTATCCCGCATCCAAAAGGCTGCCCCCAAACTATAAGCCCCGCAAGCGAAAAGTAAGAAAAAATAAATCCGAGAAAAATATATTTAAGAAAATTGTAATGCGCATTACACGTTTTTTTTCATAAAAATTATAAGTTACAATGAACACTCCAAACATAGATTACTCCACCATTCCACCTCTTGCATGTGACATTGTCCATGATGTTACTCTTTTGCCTGCTGAAGGAAAAATACATGGCTTGGCAGGAGAAGCGGTCTATGCTCTTGGAGCCTATGCCGAGGGCAAAGCCCTTGCGCAAGTCCACCGTCATGCTCGTCATGTCTCCACAAAACAGTTACCGGAGACAGAGCCGCAAGAGGTTTTTGCAGAGCCTGCCATCTATGGGGGAATTTTTTTTACAAGCTTTGGACATTTTTTGTGCGAAACCCTCCAGCGCTTATGGTATGCCAAAAAAAATCCTCAACTGCCCATCGTATGGGTGGGGGGGCATGTGACCAACGCACAAGTATTCAGTGTTCCATGGAGTCTCAAAAAGATTTTTTCTTATTTAAATATTAAGAATACACATATCTTCATTCAAAAACCAACACTTTTCAAAGCCTTACACATTCCTCAACCCGGTTTTTTCCTAAACAGATATCTGCACCCTCAGCATGCAGAGGCTTTTGCACAGCAAGAATATCCCATACAAAAAGGAAAATACCTCTACCTTTCACGCGCTAACCACAGAGGATGTGATAACGAAAGAGCCATTGAAACTATGCTCAAAAAGCTCGGTTGGCAGATATATTATCCGGAAAAGCTTTCCATAAAAGAGCAAGTAAAAATACTTTCTTCCGCCGAAGTATGTCTTATGATTGCAGGCTCTGCACAGCACACATTACTTTTTTCAAAAAATCCACAAACTCGATATGTGATTATTCCTCGCATACATTCAAGAACATATCAAACCATCGCCCAATTAAAATCTCAAAACTATTATCTCTTACATATGCCTTTTAATGTTGTGGACTCAGGCAAAAGTAAAGCTTCTGTGACATTTTCTCTCGATGTGCAAAAATTACAAGCAGTAGTTAAGCGCACGGAAAACTTTACCAAGCTTGACCAGAGCGATACCGCTGTCACAAAGCTTAAAGAGATTCCCAAAGTTTTTTTCACTTTGCCTAAGTTTTATGGCACAGATCCTTGCACCATAACTATGCGTGATAACATTTTTTATAATGCCGTATATTGCTATAAAAAAAATGAACTGCAACAAGCCTATAATTTATTGTCTCAATTAAAAAAGCAGAATAAGCTTTTACCTTATATGCACGAAAGATATATGCAGGTTTTACTTGAGTATAATGCACAATATAATGCGAACATTGCCCTTAAAGAAGAAGAAAATGACCTAAAAATCCTCTCCTTGCATAATGCACTGAAAAACAGACCCAAGGACAGCTTTGCTCGCCAAGAGCTCATCATAATGCTGCGCCGAACGCATAAAATTAAAAGAGCCTTTGCGCAAGCAGACACCCTCAAAACGCAGTCACCGCAGTGGAAAGCAGTTGATGTCCAATATGCTAAATTACATGAAGTTATGGGCGATTTACCAAAAGCCATTGGCTATGCAATGGCTGGCACTAAAGGTGAGACAAAGAAACATTATAATTATATTTACTTACTCACTCTTCATCTCAAAAACAATGATGATGATCAAGCCATGAAGGTATTGCTACAGGCTTTTGAAGCTAATGCTGATTGGAAAAAAAAGCTCATATATACGGCAACAAAATACTTTGCGTGGGAAATGATAGAAAAAGACTTTGTGCAAAACCATATCCTTACAAAAAGTGAATGCAAAGCTTTGCAAAAAAAATTCCGACAATCCCAGCAACAAGCAAAAAAATCTTGGATATATACACAGAAGAGTGCTCTTTTCCAGTCTGCGCTAAAGTATCTAGCACTTTATAATATTTTGAAAGAAAATTACTTTACCGCAGAAAAGATTGCGCAGCAGAGCATCTTCAATAATCCAACTCAATCATGGGCGTATCATGTGCTGGCACGAGTCCAAAAAAACAGTGGGCACGTTTATCTTGCTCTAGAAAATATTGAAAAAGCCTTAGAGCTTGACCCGCAAAACCCCGCATATCAATTATTTAAGCATAGCTTGCGGGGGGTATTATAAAATGCCTAGGCAAAACGCATTAACTAACAGAAAATATAGAAACAAACATGCCATTGCATAATTTTCGTAAAAACTTCACCATGCGCCGCTTGCAGGCACTCTTGGCACAAAAGGACACGTGCCCCTATATACCTGTGCCTAACAGCCTGCTCTATGTGGCCGCCAACTGTATGCCCTATCATATCAATGGCTATACCATCCGCACCCACGAAATAATCACAGCACTCATAAACGAAGGTATTGACGTGCACGCCATAACACGAGCAGGCTATCCGTGGGACACATTAAGGCCGCTAAAACCCCGTGGTGCTTTGAACACCAGCCACGAGGACATAGAATATGCCCACGCAAAACGCCCATTAAAACTTTTAAGCCTTGTTGCCTATGTTAAAAAGGCTGCCCCCTACATTATGGCGCAGGCAATACAGCACAAAGCAGCTTGCATCCACGCAGCTTCCAATTATACCAATGCCTTGCCTGCCATGGTAGCGGCTAAGCGTCTTGGAATCCCCTTCCAGTACGAGATGCGTGGCCTTTGGGAGCTTTCTCGTATAGCTCAAAATCCCCGCTGTGCGTCGCGTCACAGACAAGTTATGGGGCTACATTTAGAGCGTTTTGTGGCACACCATGCAGACCGTGTCATCTGTATTTCCGAAGCCTTGGCACATTTTGTAGGTTTACACATTGACCATAAAAAAGTATGTTTACTCCCCAATTGTGTGGATGCAAAGCGTATTTTCCCAAAGCAAAAGCCAAACGTTGTGCCAGGACACATAGGCTATGCCGGAGCCTTGGTAAGTTATGAAGGTTTAGACATATTATTGCAGGCTGTTAAGAAGCTTGCCCCCGTACACAAAAATATTTTTTTACATATTATTGGCAATGGAGCCATGAAAAAACAATGGGAACGACTCACGCAACATCTCGGCATCACGGAACATGTGTGTTTTTATGGGAAACTTTCTCCAGAAGCTGCACGCCAGCGCCTTGAACAATGCGCCCTTGTGTGCATTCCACGGGCGCCATTGGAGGTATGTAAACGAGTACCGCCCATAAAATTGGTGGAAGCCATGGCCCTTGGTAAATGCGTTGTGCTCCCAGACTTGCCAGTGTTTCAAGAAGAAGCAAGCCAAGTACCCGCCTTCTTTTTTGAGGCCGGAAATGGAGCGCATTTAGCCGAAGTTTTAGGGCAGGCTTTGGGCAACACCGAAGACCTCATACAACGTGGACAAGCTTGCCGTGACTATGTGTTGAAACATCGGCAGTGGCAGTGCTTTACTTCTAGCATACTCCCTCAGGAAAAAATATAATGATAGCCGCAATTCTTCGTGCCATAACCAGCCGCAAAGCTCAGCCATTACCTGTCGAGGAAGACAGAGCAGGTGCAGGGAAAATGGGGCAATTAAAAATGGCGCTCATTACCGATTCCATGAGCACGCTTTCCTTTGCGCAGCAATGTCGCATCCGTCAAGTCACCCCTGAAAATTATCAAGATGTACTCAAACATTGGCGCCCGGATTGTCTTTTTATTGAGTCGGTTTTTCACGGAGCACAAAATAGTTGGCGATTTCGTGTTAACAAAATGCCTTTTTATATACAACAAATTCAGCCCAAAATCATAGAAAAGGTCATCGCCTTTGCCAAGGATTTACATATCCCTACTCTTTTTTGGAATAAGGATGACATACCCTTTTTTGAAGCTTTTTTGCATGTAGCTAAACAGGTAGATTATGTTTTTACCGCCGATAGCAACTTTATTCCTCGCTATCAGGCGGCAGTAGTAGACCCAAGCAAGGTACACTTGCTTGCTATGGCCTACGAGTCTACCTTTCACACCTTTAGCGGTTTTCATTTTAAAGAATTTGCCCCTTGTTTTTTGGGGTCATATTATCGAGGCATACTTAAAGAAAGACAGGATTTTTTTGCTTATATTCTTGGGGCTTGTACGCATGCTAAAGTGCCTTTGCATGTCTATAATAGGCATAAAAAACACTTTGTTCATGCCACGCATTTCCGTTTTCCAAAGCATGACTTTATTCAGATGCACGACCCTGTTCCTTATGCGCAAACACAAGATTTATATAAGCATTATGGAGTGTCCATCAATATTAATTCTGTCACCAATTCTGACACCATGCTTTCTCGCAGATTTTTGGAAATTTTGGCTTGTGGCGGTATTTTACTTAGCAATACCAGCCCCGCCGTGCAAAAACAATTTGCAAATTATTGCCATTTGGTAGAAACACAAGAGCAAGCCACGGAACTTTTGAGTCGTTTAAAGCACGGTCCAAGTCAGGAAGATAAAGACCGAGCTGAAGCCGGCGCCCATTTTGTGGTAAAAAACCATACTTGGCAGTGCCGCCTAGAGCAAATTGCCAATATTCTTCACTTATAAAAGTTTACAGCTATGATTATTTTTATACTTCAGCTTATTTTTGCCCTTATTGTGTGTATTTTTTGCCTTTATACCTATTTAGAATGGCACCATGCCAAGGCTAGCAAAAAAAGAAATACGGCACAGAAAATCCTCCCTGCGGCCTCTCTGGATGATCCTAATTTACCCACAGTAAGTGTGCTTTTGCCCGTGTATAATGAGGAAGCTCTCCTTGAAAAGCTTATAAGTGCAGTGTGTAGCCTTACTTATCCCCTTGATAAGTTAGATATTTGGGTGCTAGATGACTCCCCCCACAAAAGTATGGAACTTGCCCAAGACTTGGTCAAATTTTATAAAGAAAAAGGTTTTCCTATTAACTATAGCAAAAGAACCAGCAAACGTGGTGGCAAGGCAGGAAATCTTGCCCACGGATTTGAACGTAGTCAGGGAGAACTCATTTGTATTTTTGATGCTGACAATACGCCGCAGAAAGATTTTTTACTGCAAACAGTACCATATTTTTCCCGCAAGCGTCTTGGTTTTTTACAAACAAGCATAGATTTCTCCAATAAAAACAAATCCTTTTTAACACGTTTCCAAGCCATTATGTCTGGGCACAAAGAAGATGTCGCCCATGGGCAAGCTGAAAAAGAGTATCTGGCTTTGCTCACCGGTAGTTCTTGTATATGGCGCAGAAGCTGTATAGAGGACTTTGGGGGCATTAAATGCTTGGCGCATGGGGAAGATATAGACATGTGCATGCGAGCACAGTTGCACGGCTGGAAATTTGCTTTCGCCTCTCATGTGACTACCCAAGCAGAACTGCCGGAAAGTATGGCTGTTTTTAGAGTACAAAGAGAACGCTGGGCGCGCAGTGCTGCACGAAATCCCCTGCATCATGCAAAAAAATTGCTTCATTCTTCCATGCCCATACACAAGCGAATTCAAGCCATGACTTTACTCTTTTCTGGCCCTATACTCGCGTCTTTTTATGTTATTTTATTACTTACTTTTCCTGTAGTTTTTTCAACAAAAAACCTTGGAATTATTTTTCATCTTTTATGTATCAGTCTACTGATTTCCGCCATAGTTTGGGGTTATGGCTGCATGAAAAACAACACACCTGTAAGTGGAACTCCTGTAAAGAAAAAATACTTTTGGTTTTACACCCTCGGCTACGTGCTTATGTTCTTCCCTTATTCCCTGTATTGTTTTTATGGCTTTTGTTACATATTTATCCGTGGAGAGGGAAAATTTAATCCCACCCCCAAGGGTACAGCAAAAACATCTGCTCCCAAAGTGAATACACGACTACTTTGGTTGGAGGTGGCTTCCTTTATCTATGCATTGCTAGGTTTTACTTTAGGTATAGTACACAAAAATTATTGGATTTGTTTATATTGCGCATTGGCTGCCGGCGGCTTTGGATTGGGTTTGTATTATTCTTTTACAACACGAAAAAATAGTTAGGCAAATATATGCAGTGTGCCGTTAGTAACCACTATAAAAAAACTAATGATATCCATATCTTTATCAAGGTGGATGCCCCATGACCTTTAGTTTTTGGCAAGTGCTTTTCTTAGCCCTGCTCGGGCTTGGTGTAAGCTTTGGCATGGAGCGTTTTGTAAAGCCGCTCCCCAATGTGCGCCGCCCCTTTGCCGCATGGTGTGTACATACAGGCATCTACGTGCTTGTCTATGCTTTGCTGGTACTCATTTTAGCTCGCCCCTACTTTTCTTTGGTTGTGACCTTGGCCTTGGTGCTCACCCTTGTTATGATTAATAATGCCAAATTGCGTAACCTAGCAGAATCACTCACAGCACAGGACTATGAATTTATAATGGATATTATTATGTATCCACGCCTTTTTTTACCCTATTTTGGTGTGAAAAAATTCTTACAAGCTGCCAGCGGTTTTGTGCTTGCCTTAGTGGGTTTTATATATGAACCGGTGCCCGACCATCGCCTTGCGCTGTCGGTACAAGGTGGTGCTATTCTTATACTTCTTTGTCTTGCAATCTTCTGTCTTATCTATGCTTATGGACATACACCCCCCAAAGCATCCAAAGTATTGCAAACTCGCTTTCGCCCCTTAGAAGACATGCAAAATCTTGGGCTCATGACTACCTTATGGGTACATGGCTTTGCCCTGCGCCAAAAACCGAACCTCGACTCCTCTCCCTTCATACATCTTCCCCCTCAAGCCATAAGCCCCTTACCGCACTTAGTGGCTGTACAAAGTGAATCTTTTTTTGATCCACGCCCGCTCTACTCCGGCATAAAAAAAGATGTTTTGGCTTCCTATGATGCGCTGTGCCAAGAAAGCGCGCAGTGTGGTGCCTTGCATGTTCCCTCCTTTGGCGGCAGCACGGTACGCTCAGAGTTCTCCTTCCTCTCCGGCCTTGACCAAGATGCACTGGGGGCACATCGTTTCAATCCTTATGTGGTCACCGCCAGCGGTTATCCCATTCCGTCTTTACTGACTTTTTTAAAAAAAATGGGATATGATATTATTTGCATTCATCCCTATGTGCGTAGTTTTTATAAAAGAGATAAGGTCTTTCAGCACTGGCAAGTGGATACCTACCTTGACATGTCGCACTTTCCCTCAGGGCACCGTTTTGGACCTTATATGAGCGATATTTCCGTGACCAAGATGATCTTGCAGTGCTTAGAAAAGGCGCAAAAGCCCACCTGCATCTTCACAGTAACCATGGAAAATCACGGCCCTTTACATTTAGAAAAAGTACGAGAAAAAGATATAGCACGGCTGTATGATACGCCGCCACCACCGGATTTTGAGGATTTAACGGTCTACTTACGCCATTTGCGCCATGCCGACACCATGATTGCACGCCTGCGCCAAAGGTTACAAGATTGCGCGCACCCCGCCAGCCTGTGTTGGTATGGTGACCATGTACCCATCATGGCAAAAGTATATGATGCGGTACCACCTTTTGCCGCAAATACACAATATCTTATTTGGAATAATAAGGCATTACAGGATATTTTACCACGAGTAGAAAAGCAAAGAAGCTCCCTTGCCTCGCATGAGCTCTCCGCAACTTGGCTTAAACATGCTTTGTGGCAAAAAAATGATAGTTAAATATTTTTCTGCAAACTCCACACATAACGTACATCTTGGGCTACGGTATACTTTGCTTCTCTTTCTACCTGCCAAGCCACGCCGCCAAGGGCTGGTAAGATATGTCTAGGCGCTGGTTCTTTAGCTAAGAAGATAGCCCTACCACCTGCTCTGACCACAGGCTCAATGAGCTGCAAAAGTTCCACCCAAGGCATAAATGCACGGCTTAAAACAATGTCAGCATAATTATTGGTATTTTCAGCAAAAAAATCTTCTGCTCTACCACGAAAGACCTGTGTATTTACTAGCGCAGTGCCAGCACTCGCTAACTGCGCCAGAGTATTACTTAAAAAGAGTGCACGTTTTTCCCTCACCTCTACGAGAGTATAACTGCCATTGTGCCATACCATGCGCAAAGGAACACCGGGAAGTCCTGCTCCAGCGCCCAAATCCCACGTAGTAGCATCTTCCGGTAAAGGCAAAGCCTGTAAAAAGTTTGCCAAATAAAAAGAATCAATTATTAAATTATGCAAACAATCCTGCCATCGACGTGCCCCCACAAGGTTCATGACGCTGTTCCACTTCATAAGATAGGTAATGTAAGTGGCAAGGGGAGCATGGGCGTCTGCTGCTAAGGGGAAAGGCCAAGAAGTCGTAGCTTCCTTAATAAGACGTGCGGTGATAATACTACTTTTTTTCATAATAATATAGTTTTGCACAAAAGCTTGTAAAAGAAAAGAATAAAAAAATGTGTATTTTTTAGGAGATTTTCTGGGGGAAACTTTTGTGAACAAAAGTTTCCCCCAGCCCCCCTTCAAAAAACTTTCAATGC
>CAYJHS010000051.1:0-13805 GCA_964369815.1 uncultured Desulfovibrionaceae bacterium | reverse complement strand
TAGCTTAAACCTACTTCTTGCCGCCGTAGCCTTCAATTTAAAGAAATGGATGAAGACCACGGGGCAAGGTTATATTTTTGCGCTTGGCTGGGTATTTACTGTTTTGAGCAGCTTTGCCCTAGCTGAAGAAAGAAGAGTGTTTAACTCTTAAAAATGTGTTTTTAATGTTCGACTAAAATAATATATATTGATGAAAAAGCGCAAACCCAACGTGAAGGCTGGGTAGCAAAAAGAAATTTCACAAATTCTAATACTTAATTTAAAAATAATGAGGAGCTAAAATGATAGTAAAACTCATGGAATTAATTAAAACCATGTATGAACAAGAGCCATTTATCATGCTTATGGCTGTTATTGCTTTGTTAGCGTATATTGTAGCTCTAATTTATCAATACTTTGCTGAAAAGGAAATACGTGAAAATTTACGTCAAGCTTTTGATGACACAACAAAAGGGCTTTTTAGTGAAAAACTGTCTGAACGAATTTGTTCTGCCATTTTGCTGCGTCGATTTCTTAACAAAAAGAATAAGGAAGGAAGGGGTAAAAATTCTTATAGAATGGAAGCTGTAAATGTCATTGCATCTCTACTCAAAATTGAAAAGTGTGGAGTACTACAAAAAACACTAGCTGATAGCCTTTCATATATTGAAAACATAGACGAATTTGATTTTCAAAATTGTAATTTTCAAAATATGTGTCTTATACCAAACAAGGTTGTCTTAGCTAAGGAACTAGGGTTTTTTCGTAGATGTATTTATCGCATAAGGAAAAAACATAATATACAAGAAGAAATTAAAGTGAGTATGTGTGGCACAGATTTTTTTATGGCTGATTTTTCGTATTCTACCATAAGTTTTATTGAAGCTCAAAAAGCAGTATTTTTTAAGGCTAATATGTATAAATCTACGATAAAGCATAGTAACCTCACTAATGCCAATTTTTATGAATCTTATTCCTCAGGAATAAAATTTGTTAACTGTGTTTTTACTTTTGCAAGCTTTGGCAATGCCTTTGCAAATAATGCTACTTTTTCACAGTGTATCTTGAATGATGTTGATTTTACAGGAGCATATATTGATGATGCTACTTTTGAAAATTGCCATTTAAAAAATGTTAATTTTTCAGGCACTTCATTAAAAAATATAAGGTTTATTTATCAAGAAAAATCATCAAAAAATTTAGTAGAAAAAGTTAACTTTATAGATGCTAAACATCTACCTGATTTGATAGCGAACAATTTAAAAGGCGGTATATTTACAGGAAAAATTGAGCCCGAACAACCAACACAAAAAACACAAGGTATATCGGACAAAAGAATTTTTCTTAGCTGCTCTGGGGCATTATCGCCAAAACAAGGAGAGTTTGCCAGTAAATTAAAACATGATTTATCACTTTTTGGGATTGAAATTGTCAATTTTGACCGTACTAAATACAGGCTTACTGTGCAAGTATCTTCCATCCTAACAGAAATGGCTTCTTGTCATGGAGTTGTATCATTATGCTTCAAAGATATTGAAATCAAAGAAGGAATATATCGTCCACAAACAGAAGATATGACAGTTATTAATGATAAAATAATGACTTCACCTTGGATTAACATTGAAATGGGTTTAGCGGTTGGTATACGTAAACCAATGCTCATACTCTATGACGGCCGTATCAATGATGGACTCATTGATACGGATATAACAGATATTTCGATTAGTAAAATAAATTTTAACTCACTTAACTACGCTGACTATGAGTATGAAATACGGCAATGGGCTCTTAATTTAGATTCAAAGAATGTGGTGTGATATTAATAAAAGTGTTTTATTTAGTCGATATTTGAAAAAAGGGCTTTTTCTAAAGTGTATCGCTTTTTCAGCATCTCCTATAGGCAGAAGCAATCAGCATTCTAACGGCAGTTAAATTTTTAGATAAATAAAACATGATCCCCCAAAAGATAATGCAAGAAAGAAGGTACAAACTTGGAAAATACAAAACACATATGGAGAGAAAAACTTGTACAATACTTGTACAAAACGTTACTCAATAAAAAAGCCTTCACGGTGTATTTTCCGTAAAGGCTTGATTTGTTTGGTACCCGGAGCCGGACTTGAACCGGCACAGCCTTGCGGCCGAGGGATTTTAAGTCCCTTGTGTCTACCAATTCCACCATCCGGGCGACAGTGGTAAGAACGTTGTGTTCTTGAACGCCTTTTCTATGTATCTCTGCCCTTTCTGTCAAGCTTTTTTTCGCATTATTTTTTTTTAAGATTTTTTTGAAAGCACAAAGTTTTTTGCTTGACACAGACGCCACTCTCCATTAAAAGAATCTTTCTATTTGTGTGGAGGGGTGTCCGAGCTGGCCGAAGGAGCTCGCCTGCTAAGCGAGTATACGGGCTTAAACCTGTATCGAGAGTTCAAATCTCTCCCCCTCCGCCATAAATAGTAGCAAATCAATCTAAATTTAACCGCAAAGTCTATAATTAAAGACTTTGCGGTTTTTCTTTTGTCCAAGACATGGAGGCTTTTCACCAAAGGTTAGGAACTCTCTTGCGCAAGCAGATAATTAACGCACAATAAATTTTACGAAGCCTTAGCATGGTTTTTTGTGCACTTGATGCGTTGATTACGTTAGGTGAAATATTTATAGCAGGCGCATAAAATATATTGACAAAATATATTTTACATGTACCATTTTATACATGAAATACATGAACATAGTGCCAAATCTTCTCGCAACTGAAACACGACAATTAGGGACATACACTTTGGCATAGAAATATTTTTTTATAGAAAGCATACTTTCTCTATAGCAAAAACGACAGAACGCTACTTGCTAAAGCTATATAATACTTTGCTAAAAACACTTTACTATGACAAGGCCATTGTGCACTTATGAATATTCATGTTACAAAAGCAAATACACCATCCTTGAAATCTATAGAAGAAAGTATTCATGATATTTTTTCAAGACAACAATTCTCCAATACCGGCCCTTATGTAAAAAAATTAAAATCTTCGCTGTCACAGTATCTTAATATTGACTCTATCACCTTATGTGCCAACGGCACGTTGGCCTTACAAATTGCCATAAGATTTTTAGGACTTGCCGGTAAAAAGGTCATCACAACGCCTTTTAGTTATGTGGCAACAACATCTGCTCTGCTTTGGGAAGGATGTGAGCCTGTTTTTGTTGATATTAACTCGGACACTTTATGCATAGAGCCTGAAGATGTAGAAAAAGCCATCACGCCGCACGTGGCCGGCATATTACCCGTGCATGTGTTTGGTAATGCCTGTAATGTAGAAGGCTTTGAAAAATTATCACAAAAATACAACATCCCCATTCTCTATGATGCAGCGCATGCTTTTGACTGCACCTATGCCAACAAAAGCCTATTTGCTTATGGAAATTGTAGCGTGGCGTCTTTTCATGCCACAAAGCTTTTTCATACCTGTGAAGGTGGTGCCATATTTACTACGGACAAAAAAAGCCAAGAGGCCACTCAGTTGTATACGCAATTTGGTCATATTGGAGACAAGCATTACTCACTGGGCATTAATGCAAAGCTGTCCGAACTACATGCGGTAGTTGGCTTGGGCGTTTTACCTATGGTGCAGCAAGAAATAGCTCTAAGAAAAGAGCGTTGCCTGTGGTATGACACGCTACTTAATGCTCTTCCCTTAAAAAAGCCCTTATTGCGAGCAGGTTTACAGCATAACTATGGCTACTACCCCATTATTTTTAGTAGTGAAGCTACACTTGACGCAGTAAAAAAAGCCCTTGAGCAAAATTCTATTTTCCCAAGAAGATATTTTTATCCTTCACTCAATACCCTCCCCTACCTAAAAGACGAACATAGGCAACATTGCCCAAACTCCGAAAAAATATCCAACACTATTCTATGCTTACCGCTCTATCGAGATTTAGCGTATGATGACATTGTTACCCTCACAACCACAATTAAAAACTCTATTCATTCTGTAACATAGGGATAAGATTATGTTTAACACGTATAACAAAGTACGCATTGTGGCTGTAAGGACTGCTGTACCGGCAAACGCAGTAAATATTGAAGATGAAATAGAGCATTATGATGGTAATATAAAAAAAATACAGCGTTTACAAAAAATTGCCGGCATTGACACACGAAGAATCGCCCCTGATGGAGTTACAGCTTCTGACCTGTGCGCACATGCGGCACAATCCCTCTTTGAAAAATTTCCTGAATTTAGAGATACCATAGATGCGCTTATTTTTATGACTCAAACTCCCGATTGGCGACAACCTGCCACGGCATGTGAACTACAACACCGTTTGCAGCTGCCCACCACCTGCGCTACCTTTGATGTAAACCAAGGATGCTCCGGCTATGTATATGGCCTATGGCTTGCAGGGTCGCTCATAGAGTCTGGTGCGGCAAAAACAGTTTTGGTCTTAGCCGGAGATGCCCCCGCCCAAAGGATAGACAGGCGCAATCGCATCTTGGCTCCTGTCTTTGGCGATGGCGGTAGCGCCACCATTCTTACCTACGATCCAACGGCACAGCCCACGTATTTTGGCATTGGTAGTGACGGAAGCGGTTACGATGCTATTATTACCCCAGCCGGTGCAGGGCGCATTCCCTTTGTGCGTGAACATACACACAACGCCGCATGCGTAGAAGATATGCATGATGCAGAGGGAACACCGTGGCAACTCTTCGACACCTTTATGGACGGAAAAAAGGTGTTTGAATTTACCATGCGCGTGGTTCCCAAACACATTATGGCAAGCCTTGACTATGCCAAGCTCTCTCACGAAGATATTGGAGCCCTTATTTTACACCAAGCCAATAGGCAGATTATGCAAAATATTGCCATGAGCACGAATTTTCCCATACAGAAAGTTTTGATGGAAAGTTTTAGCAAATATGGAAATTTAGCCAACGCCTCCATACCCACAGCCATGTGTGATGAAGGCGTACGCTTATTACAACTCATGCATAACACAGAGCACATGGCATTACTTTGTGGTTATGGCATAGGTTTATCATGGGCTTCATGTATTTGCTCTTTACAACAAACGGACTTTGCTCCTGTTCTTGATTTTACTCCTTCTGAGGATTTTTTACCACGTAAGGAGCTGATACAAAAATGGAAAGAAAAACTTACCAATGCGGAGTAACATATGACAGCAGAAGACTTTTTAGAACAATTTCAGGATATTTTACAGAGGGATACACCTATAAACCTCGACACTTGCCTGTGTGATATAGAAGAATGGGATTCGCTCACCGCCATGACCTTAATTGCTTTTTTTGAACATAAGCTAGGCCTGCATATTACCTTTGACAATTTTAAAGATTGTCGCACTATACAAGATATTTGGATGCTTTCAGCAAAACCTTAGGTGCAACGAGTATGTCTTCCCCCACCTATCCTCTTTTTACCGCAGAACAAGTCATTTTAGTGACGGGAGCTTCTTCAGGCATAGGCCAAGCTATTGCTTTGCAACTTAATGCTCACGGCGCCACAGTTATTGCTTGTGGTCGCAATGAAGAAAGGCTCGAGCAGACACGCTCCATGGCCTTACATGCAGAACGCTGGGTATCCATTGTTCACGACTTAGTGCAAGATTTAGAAAACCTTCCTGCGTGGATAAGCGAACTGCGCAGTCAATATGGGAAATTTTGGGGACTTGTGAACGCGGCAGGCACCAGTTATCTTACCAATGTGCAAAGCTATGATTTAGCAAAAGCGCAACATCATTATGACATAAACCTTCATGCGCCCTTAATGCTTGCAAAAGGCTTTACAGATAGGCGCAATTATATGCCGGGAGGAGCCTTGCTTTTCATCGCCTCGGCCGCTGCACTTTTTCCGGAAAAAGGACATATCGTTTATGGAGCTGCCAAAGCCGCTCTTGCCAATGCTGCCAAGGTCATAAGTCAAGAAATGGCTCCTCGTAAATTACGAGTACACTGCTTAGCCCCCGGCATTGTTGATACTCCCATGCAACAACTTGCAGAGCAAGCTATGGGAACAGACTATCGCCAGCAACAGCTATCTCGTTATCCATTGGGTTTTGGTGCAGGTGAAGACATTGCTCATATGGTATCATTTTTGCTTTCAGAAAAGGCACGTTGGATAACAGGTCAAAATTTTGTTCTCAGCGGGGGCTGTTATTAAGTGAAAAATATTATTATCATTGGAAACTCTGGGGCGGCACGAGAGTGCTATTGGGTGCTCCAAGAGGTTTTTGCCAATAACACATGGGAAAATCATAGCATATTTATGGGTTTTCTTTCTTGGAAAGCCTATCAAGGGGACTTGAAAGAACTCTCTCACTTCTATTTGGGAGATTGTGACACACATGAGGTTTCTTCAGAAAATTGTTATATTATAGGCATTGCTAACCCCCACATACGCCAGCAGATTTTCAAAGAATTAAGTGCAAAAAACGCAAACTTTATGAATTTAGTGCATCCCAGTGTCTATATTTGCCCATCAGCACGTTTAGGGCAAGCCAATGTTCTGCAGCGTGGCAGTACAGTGTATTGCAATGCACAGCTTGGAAACGGTAATTACCTGAACGGTGCTGTAAACTTGGCTCATGATGCCGCAGTTGGCGACTTTAATTTACTTGGCCCCTATTGTATGGTGCTTGGCAATGCGACAATGGGGTCACACAATCAATTGGCGCCTTATTGTGTTTTATTAAATAATACAAAAATTGGACATAATAACATACTGGCACCTAACTCTTTTATCTATAAGGGATGTAAAGATAATTGCCGTATGGCGGGGAATCCCGCTTTGAAAATTGGGGAAGTTGACACGACTTTACAGGGAAACACACATGAAGCCTGAGCTTTCCGTAATAATCCCTCTATATAACCACGAAAATTTTATAGAAAAAACCCTCGATTGCCTTGCCGCTCAAGCGCTTTCTTTAGAAATTATTGTCATCAATGACCAATCTACCGATAACAGTTCTGCAAGAGTAAAAACGTGGAAGGCGTCCCACGAAACGCCCCTTACCTTAGTAGACAATGATGAAAAAATGTATGCTTTAAGAAGCAGACTCAAAGGCGTGGAATACGCTTCTGCTGATAATATTATGTTCGTAGATGCAGATGATAGCCTGTGTGGCACACAAGAGCTTGCTGTGGCTTTACAAGAAAAACACGCAACGCAGTGTGATATTATACATTTTCGTAGTACCTGCATAAACCCTAAAGGAGAAAACACTGGAGAGGCCTTATTCAATGCGCCGCTAAGTACACAAAAAATTATCGGTGATGCAATTTTTGCAGCCTATGTGAGCCGCAAATACCCACCGGTAACCTTATGGGGCAAAATATTTTCCAAAACTCTTTTGGAAAAGGTTTCTCCCATTGTACAACAAAAACAAATATATCGTTTTGAAGATAAGCTTTTTGTTTCTCTCTGCATGCTCTACGCAAAGTCATATAAAGGCTGCCATGCATATGTATATAATTATAAATTGAGTGATATATGGAGCATAGAAAAGTATGCTGGGCGGGCGCACGATCTTTTTGTCATTTATGAAATCATGCAAGGATGTATGCAGGAAAAAGACGTTGCCCCAGCGACGAAACAGGCTTTTAATACTTTTGTGGAAAACCGCTTAACAAACAATGTCGGCTTATTATGCCTTTTAGCACAAAAAGACTTACAAATTAACAATACCCTACAGGCAGACATGCTCAAAAAAGTGCTGACTTTTCTACCCATGGACAATTTCCTCATGGCGCTATTTTTTTCTTTATGCACCAATATACAGCGCATAGAAAATATTGAAAAACATCTTTACGCCCATGAAGGTTTGCCAGAGTCTACTGTTGAGGATTATACGAGAACAATGCTTCGCTACTACTTTGAAATAAATCTGCTTCATGAAAAATATTCCCATGAAGCAAAAAATTCCGCAGAGATAGAGCTTTTATTGGCAAAGCAGGCAAGAAGCCTCTGTAAGGCCTTACAAAAAAATTTCAATGGAAATTTTCCACATAAAGTACATCATGAGGCTGGCAAAAAATTGTCTGCATATGGAGCCTTAGAGGACATTATTTGTGCGCTTATCTTTGCCAATGCACATTTTGTTAAAAGACTGCAAAACATTTTTTCTGTGCTCAAAATGAATTAATAAAATATAATAGGTAAATACATGCATAAAAAAGTTCTTATTCTTGGAGGCGATGGTTTTTGTGGTTGGCCTACAGCTTTACATCTTTCCCAGCACGGGCATGATGTGAGCATTATTGATAATTTGTCACGGCGCAAGATAGATATTGACCTTGGCATTGACTCCCTAACTCCCATTGCCTCCATGGAAACACGCCTTGCCGCTTGGCAGGAAATAAGCAATAAACGCATAAATTTTGCACAGCTAGACATTGCTCGCCACTATGAAGGGCTTTTGCGTCATATAGAGAAGATGCGTCCGGATGTCATTGTGCATTTTGCCGAGCAGCGTGCTGCCCCCTACTCCATGCGTAATGGTAGCTGCAAGCGTTACACCGTAGATAATAATTTACGTGCTACACACAATGTTTTATGCGCCATAGTGGAATCTGGCCTAGATATACACCTTATACATCTTGGCAGTATGGGGGTGTACGGTTACGAGAGCGTTAATATCCCCATCCCCGAGGGGTATCTTCCCATATCCATCACAGCCCCCAACGGAGAGTGTGTGGAGCGCACCATCCCCTACCCACCTGCCCCAGGCAGTATTTATCACATGACAAAGTGTCAGGATGCTTTGTTTTTTTATTACTACAATAAAAATGACAATGTTCGCATCACCGACTTGCATCAAGGTATTGTGTGGGGAACTGCCACCAAGGAAACAAAGCTTGACGAACGCCTTGTGAACCGTTTTGACTATGATGGGGACTATGGCACTGTACTTAATAGATTTTTGGTGCAAAGCGTACTAGAACACCCTCTCACTGTACACGGAGCAGGAGGACAATCCAGAGCCTTTATCCATTTGCAAAACACTGGGGAATGCATACGCTTAGGTTTAGAAAACCCACCACAAATAGGCGTTGCGGTACGCATTTTCAACCAAGGCACTGAAGTTCATGAAGTGCTTTCCTTGGCAAAGCTTGTGGCAAAACATACCGGAGCCACCATAAAGCATTACCGTGACCCACGGCAAGAATCTGAAATCAACACCTTAAAAGTACATAATAACGGCTTACAAAAACTAGGACTTGAGCCTATTTTACTCCAAGACGAGCTGACACATGAAATAAGAAGTACCGTGGAAAAATATAAGCATCGGTGTAATTTGGACAAAATAATTTGCACATCCCTTTGGAACAAAGATAAGACTGTTGATTTATTAGGAAAAGAACATGTATAGCACTCAGTATACTGTTACGGAAAAAGCACCTGATTTTCATAACAATACTATAAAAAAGCACCTTGTCTTTCCTGCCACCAAGGCTGTGCGCACCCTAGAAGGCGGCTTGCGCTTGCAAGGTAAATATAAAATGAGCAGAAGCGATGCTCCACTTGTCTCCGTTATTACAGTGACAAAAAATCGTTCAGACTATTTACACAAAGCCTTACTTTCAGTGCTTACACAAAGTTATAAAAACATCGAATACATTGTTATTGACGGTTTAAGTGTAGATAATACTCCTTTACTGCTTATGACCTATGGTGACGCACTGGACTATTATATTTCAGAAGAAGACACTGGCATTTATGAAGCCATCAATAAAGGCATCAGTGTGGCAAGCGGTGACTATATTATAATACTTAATGACGATGACTGGTATGACACATATACTATAGAAACTCTTATCAAAGAGGCTTTAAAAAAGCCAACGCATATCATAAGCGCACTTGCACGCACTGTTAACGAAAAAGGTTTAGTAGCAGGATCCATACCAGACTTTCCATGGTCTGGCTTTGTCTATTTTCGCTGCCCCTTGCGCCATGAACTTATGCTCATTCCAAGCTATATATATGATAATATCGGCTATTATGATACAAAATATAAAATCATTTCCGATCTCAAATTTATGCAACAAATATATGCGCATAAATACCCTATTTGTGTCTTACAAAAAGAACTCATGTACTTTAGCCTGCACGGGACGTCACAAGAAATGCCCGCACTCCTAGAAGAGCGGAAAATTCTTTTAGAAGAAAATTTCCCCTTTTTATCAGCAGAAGATAACGCGTATTTGTGCAATATGACATTCAAAGAGCATGACTATTGCTATACATTGCTCAATACATATGCCACGCAGGTTCATTTTGTACAGGCTCTTACAGACTATTTGCGGGCATGCACTACGACGTTTATACGTATATAAAATGGGAAGTATCATGAAATATAATTCAAATTCTACAACACTGTGCGTAGTAATATCAGCGTATACTGAGCGTCAATTACACATTACCCTCACTTCCATTGCATTACAAGCGACACCTCCAAGTGAAATCATTTTAATATATAATGGTCATGAAAATATTGAAAAAAATATTATATCATATGATATATCATGTAACATTACATCAATAATAACCGACAAAGACACATCTATCAGTGAAAAGCTGAATATAGCCATTAATAAATGCACAAGTGATTATATGCTTTTTCTTGGTGCAGGATGTACATTTTCTGATAAATATTGCACAACATATGCACTTTCTTTATTGCAAAATAATCCTTCGCATGTACTTATGTCAGACTATGTATTCTATGCACACAACTCCCACCCCCAACATGCAGCGGATATTAATCCTTTAGGCCACCTCATACAAGAAAACCCATCTGCAAACGCACACAAAAACACTGAAATTATTGCCCTTACAAGCCTTCATCACAAGATAATATCCACAAAGTTTTTACATGATAACAACATCACTTTTGACAGTGACACGCCCTACCCAGAATACATCTTCCATGCCAAATTATTGCACTATGCGCAATTTAGCATAACAGACCGTATACTCTTTTGCCATCCTGCCGGAGAAGATGTCGCCAACATGTCTCCAAGTGCATGCCAACAAGAAATTCAAGGCCTCGCCGCTATGTTAGGCTACGTTCAAGAGCATCTCCCTAAAACTATCCACATGGCCATGTATGAATTTTTATGGAGCGCCTGCCTACGGCACGCAAAAAAAATCCTTTTAACAAGCAACACACCGCAAGAGCGGCACCTCTGTTTGCAGAGCTGGCATGTTTTGCTGAAAGACCTCCCTCAGCCCAGTGCCCCTTTAGGCAATGAAGCAGCCCAAACATACCTGACAGCCATACAAAACGCTGCTTACACTGACGCAAGCGACATGCTATCAAAGGGAATTTTAGACATTGAAATATATCCTTTTTTTAATACACACACGTCATTTTTTCAATACCAAGAACGTTGTAAACTCCCCGCCCAGTGGCGCAAGTTTTATAAGGCCATTCCCCCTTCACCCACTCAAGCCGCTACAACAGGATCCCCTGTGGAAATCCTAACACACGGGCGTTGCCTATTGCTGTGGGGAGAATCCTACTTAGAAGTTTTAGACGGAAAAACACGGCGTTCCTTGTCAGAAACTGTGGGCACCTATCACTCAAACAGCAACTATATAAATACTTTATTAAAAGCGCATGACCTACACCCTTTACAAGAAAAACCTCAAAATTCTAAGAAATTACGTATACTCACCTTTTGCACCACAACGCATGCCGGTGCTGGTGAAGGCTCTATGCGCCGCGTAAAAGCTTTGCGAGAGCTTGGGCATGAGGTGTATTTAATTGGAATTTGTAGCACCCGAAAAGATAACTTCGTAGCGCGAATTATCTCACCTATGCACAGAAATTTCTTTAATGACATGGCAAGAAGTTGGAATAACATTGCCCAAACAGCTTTTTTATCTAAAAAATCAACATTTCATGGGCATGAGTTTTTTACAAACACAGCTTCCATGGTGAATTTTAATACTTTACAGCCACTCATTGACTGGGCGGACATTATTCACCTCCCCTGGAGAGATGGCATGATGGATTTTGAAAATTTCCCCAACGTGTTTGGAAAAAAGCCCGTTGTATGGACATTGGCAGATATGAATGTCTTTACGGGCGGTTGCCACTATGCAGAAGGTTGTACCAAATACCAACAAGAATGCCTCCCCTGCCCCATGTTTAGTGGAGAAGATGCACGCCTTGCACATGACACGTGGAAAATTAAAAACACCTGTTTACAACAATTAAATATACAGGCAGTGGCGCCCTCTCCCAACATGGCGCATCTGGCACGAAAAAGCTCTCTTTTACGTAATATTCCCATACATTGCATTCCAAACATTTATCCCATAGATGTTCTACAAATACTTCATAGAAAAACAGCAAGAGCCTATGCACATCTTCCTCAAGACGTTTACATCATCCTTTTCGGGGCTGTAGGCAAGCAAATACCTCGTAAGGGCATGTCACTTTTAGAGGAAGCATTACTCGCTTTTGAAAAAAACTTCCCGCAACTTGCTGCCAAAACTTTATTACTGACCTTTGGGGGCGGAAATTTTATCACACAAAGCTCCATTAAAACCTGCCATATAGGCCCTGTTCCACAAAGGTACATGCCTCTTCTGTACGCTACAGCACAGGTGACAGCCGTCCCTTCCACTGAGGACACAGGCCCCATGACCGTGGGTGAATCCTTACTTTGCGGCGTCCCTGTGGTGACCTTTTCTGCACTAGAGCTACCAAATCTTTTGGGGACACATAAAGAAACCAGCTATGTGGCAAAATCCTTTGATACGCAAGACTTTGCTCATGGCTTAGCATGGGCTTTAGAGCAACCAAGCAACCTTGATTATCGCAAGAAAATTCGCCGGCAAGCAGAAAAATATTGTAGCCCCACGGTTGGCGCCAAGTGCCACGAGGCTTTGTACAAAGCCATGCTTGAAAATAAAAACTTTATTATGCCAAACAATACCGTAGAGTTACTACAGTGCCCTGAAAATATTGAGGCACACACCTGCGCATATATTGACTCTGCTCCCACAACTCTGCCCACCGACGGCCCCATGATACAGCACTGGGTTATGCGCCACGAAAAACGAAAAGACCTGCCAGCTATATTTAGCGAACGCACTGATTTTAATGAATTTACATATGCACGCCAGACGCATTTTGAGCATTTCATACACGGTTATCTCATCAACAGTGACACCTCGCAAGTCAGCCCCGACTATTGCGACTTAAAAGCCTATCAAGACGGACTTTGCGCTGCGTTTATAGATCAAATGTTTGGCGATAAAGCTGTACGCATTTTAGAAATAGGCGGTGCCCACTCAAGGGTTCTTAATCATTATTGCGTACATCACAGTCACGAATGTTGGAATATTGATAAATTTGAAGGCGTTGGCAACGGACCATTAAATACTCCCGTAAATCCTCGTTTTACCTTGGTAAGAAGTTATATTGGAGAATTTAGTAAGGAGCTGCCAGAAAATTATTTTGACTTAGTTTTTTCAACATCTGTTTTAGAACACGTCCCAGAAAATGAAACAACATATGCAAATATTTGCAATGATATTGATCGTGTCCTGAAACCTGGTGGCTATAGTTTTCATTTAATGGACTTTGGATTAAAAAAAGGTGAAGTACCGCACATGCACGGTATTATACCTTATTTATTTTCACACAGAAAAACACTCAATGATTTTGTGCTTCCTGATAACTATATTTACAAAAATGAAATATATGGCATGACGCGCGTTAGATATGACTATACATCGATTAATGCCCTGAAAACCACATATGCAGACTTTCGTATGCCCCCAAGCATTAGCGT
>CAYJHS010000050.1:0-13893 GCA_964369815.1 uncultured Desulfovibrionaceae bacterium | reverse complement strand
TTTTGAAGGGGGTTTGGGGGAAACTTTTTTTCAAAAAAGTTTCCCCCAAAAAAAATTCAGCACTAAAACTATTTTTTCTTCTCTTCTTCAGGTTTTTTAAGTAAGAGCCAAGCTTGCCCCTTATTATACACAGACTTTGCCTTAGTCAATGCCGCATCGCCATAACCAGCGTACATATCAATACGTCGCATTTGAATAGCGCCTCCCGTATCTTGTGCAAAACCAAGGCCACGTAGCACTTGCCGATCCACATTTTTCTTGGCAGGCACAACACCTGCCTTAACCTTACCTCGTGTTGGCAAATGATAAGCCACAATGGCTCCAAGGGGGATCACTCGTGGGTCGGTAGCCATACTTACCCACGGAGTCATGGCACTGCCAATGGTACCTTGCGGTGTGGGAGCTCCAAAACGGAAAAAGGCATAGCCTGACGCCGCCGTTAAAAAATCACGTCTTTGTTCAGCCGAAGCACCATCCCACCACGCCCGTAAGCCCTTCATGCTGGCCTTACTGCGTGGTATCTGCTTGGTTTGAATAAGATATCCTGCCATACTTGTGCCCCTATCACCATTAAGCCCAGCAAAGAGAATTGCACGAGTGCTACCGTCAGCAAAGGCTAAAACTCCAGAACCTTGTAACATAAGCGAATACGCATCAAAAGGATGCTTAACCCAAGCCATTTCAAGCTCTTTTCCTGCAAGGGCGCCATCCATATCAATGGCTACACGACTATGATAGGGGGGATCTGGGCGAATAACCTTGGTAAAAGCGGTATCGGGGCAAGTATGCTTTGGTAGACACTGTGCTAAGTGCGGTGCCAATTCATTGGGCAAGCGGTACAAGGGGTATTGATATTCTTCATTTTTTTCATAGCTCGCTTCAATAACAGGCGAAAAATATGACGTAAAATGTATCTGTGGGGCAACTTTTAACCACACAAAGTGCTGAGCCAGCAGCTCAGGATTTTTATCTAATTTAGGCAAAAGCTTTTGCAACAGCTCCAGAGAAGCCGTAATTTCCCCAAAAGTTACCTTTTTCCCGTTATGTTCAATGGCTCGAGCGTCTTGCCCTTGAGCCCGAGTGTATTTTAAAGAGTTTTGCAGCTCATCAGCAAGCTCCATCCAAGACTCCATGCCCTGTCGCGCTTTTTGTAGGCTCTTGGCATGTGCCGTAGCACTCTTGGCTGAAATGGGCACAAGGATGGGGTTTTTTAAAGTAAGGGCTTCTACATGTTCAGTTTTGTCATCCTTTGTCTCCTGTGCGGCGTATAGGGGGCTGTTTAAGCTGCAACAAAGTAAAAACACAAAAAAAAATACACAGAACAATGGATTTTTTTTATACAAGTACATAACAATTCCTCAACTATTTTTCCCCATAAAAATATGGACATTTGTAAAAATTTAGCTTAAGGGATGGTATCTTAATTCATAAGGAGAGCCACCCATGGCGCATAAGAAAATTGAACGTCATAAAGAATTAGACCGCCGTCGCTAACGTCGTGCCGAACGCTTAACGAAACGCATTCGTGATGCTAAAGCTGAAGCCAAAGCGAAATAAGGTTTTTAATTCCTTTTGAATAATGCTTGGGTTTGTCAGAAAAAACAAGCCCTTGCATTATTTCTTTTTTAAAATTTACATTTCACAATAATACGCAAATACCTTTCAGGAAAAATCATGCCTATCTATGAATATCAGTGCCCAGAGTGCCACAACATCTTTGAAGAGTGGCAAAATATAAATAATGCCAAATCTTTAGAACCATGCCCTTCCTGCGGCACCGAGTCCGCCCGTATCATTTCCAACACCGCTTTTGTTCTTAAAGGCGGAGGCTGGTATGTCACTGAATATGGCAATCGCAAAAGCAGTAGTTCTTCCAATAATACGAAAGCAACTGACAGCGCAAAAGGGAGTAACACCGATACTGAGCAAAAGGCAAGCCCCGCAAGCAGCGAAAGCACAAGCTGTCCTGCTTCAAGCGTAGACAATTCTAACAGCACTACCAGTCAAAGTGCAAGTGCATAAGTCAAAGAATAGTAGGGAAAAATCATGATTGAAAGATATAGTCGTGCGGCCATGAGTGGCCTTTGGACATTGGAAAAGCGTTTTGATGCCTGGCTTAAAGTTGAACTTGCCGTATGCGAAGCATGGCATGAACTTGGGCGCATCCCTAGCGAAGCTATAGAAGTTATTCGAAAAAAAGCAGCATTTAATGTAGAGCGAGTGCTCGAGATTGAAGAAACCACCCGCCACGATGTCATTGCCTTTTTAACTTCTGTAGAAGAACATGTGGGCCCTGAAGCTCGCTTCATCCATCTTGGCTGCACTTCCTCCGACATTGTGGATACCGCCAATGCTGTAATGCTGAAAGATGCCGGTGTACTTATTGTGGAAGATATTCAAATGCTTCTAGACGCTTTGCGCAAAATTGCCAGCGACTATAAAGGAGTTATTTGCATGGGGCGCACCCACGGCATCCACGCCGAACCCACCAGCTTTGGCCTTAAAATGGCAGGATATTATACAGAGTTTACCCGCCACCTCGAAAGAGTAAAACTTGCCCTGGAAAATATGCGTGTGGGCAAACTTTCCGGCGCTGTGGGCACCTATGCCTTTTTGAGCCCTGAAGTAGAAGCCCGCACCATGAAGCATCTCGGCCTTGAGGTGGATCCGCATTCCACGCAAATTATTCAGCGTGACCGTTATGCACAATTTTTTACAGCCCTTGCCATCATGGGTGGTGGTATTGAGCGCCTCTGTGTGGAGCTACGCCATTTGCAACGTACCGAAGTTATGGAAATAGAAGAAGGCTTTAGAAAGGGCCAAAAAGGTTCTTCTGCCATGCCCCACAAGAAAAACCCCATTTCTGCAGAAAACATGACCGGTTTAGCGCGCCTCTTGCGCTCCAATGCCCTAGCCGCCATGGAAAATCAAGCCCTGTGGCATGAGCGTGATATTAGCCACTCTTCCGTGGAGCGAGTCATTATGCCTGACTCTACCATCTTGGCGGACTACATCCTGCACCGCTTAACAAATCTTGTTTCAAATCTTGTAGTTAGACCTGAGCGCATGCAAAAAAACATGGAACATTCCCTTGGCATTTACTACTCACAAAGGGTGCTCACTAAACTAATTGATAACGGCATTGCACGCCAAAAAGCTTATGAACTTGTACAAAGTTGCGCAATGCATAGCTTTGAAAATAAAATTCCTTTTGGTGATGTTGTGCAAGCTAATGCAGAAATTACGGCACTTATTGACAATGCAAGTCTTGCAGAATTATTTAATTCAAGTTATTATTTGCAATATGAAGATGCCATTTTTGAGCGCATCTTTCAGTCTTAAACGCATAGGGAGCATTTTATGTTAGAATTAAAGCGCCGCTTAGCTAAAATTTTATTGGAAAAATCCTACAGAGAGGGAGACTTTACCCTTTCTTCCGGACGCAAGAGCGATTACTATTTTGACTGCCGAGTCACGGCTTTGCACCCTGAAGGGTCTTGGCTTATTGGCACACTTTTCAATAAGTTACTTGCAGATGTGGATATTAAAGGCCTTGGCGGCATGACTCTTGGCGCCGACCCTCTGGTTTCTGCCACTACAGTCATTTCACACGAAATGGGACGTCCCTTGGCTGGCCTTTTTATACTCAAAGAATCCAAAGGGAATGGTACCGGACAATTTGTAGAAGGGCTTGGAAATTTTGAAAAAGGCGACAAGGTTGCCATGGTGGAAGATGTGGTCACCACCGGTGGCTCTCTCTTGCAAGCTTGTAATAGAGTTGCCGACGCTGGCCTTGAAATTATTAGTGTTTGTACTATATTAGACCGACAAGAAGGCGGCAGAGAAGTATTGCAAGACAATGGCTATACCCTGCTTTCTTTATTTACTCGTGAAGAGTTAGTCACCCTTGGTCGTTCATAGTTTGAATAACAAAACACTTTTTTTGCTTGGTGTAAGAGACATATGATGCATACAGCCCTTTTTCGGTTTTTTACTTTGCAAATACTGCTTTGTTGCATTTTTATACCTTATTTAGGTGAGAAAAAATCATTTTTTGCACACGCCGAAAGCTGGAAAGCACAAATCCACAATGCTGCCCTGCCCTTGCGCATCGTTGCTGTGGATAAATCCAAGCAACAATTTTATTTATATCAAAAAAATACGCCTTTGAAGCTGACACACAGCTATCCGTGCACCACCGGTCAAGTAGCTGGTGACAAACAAATCACCAACGACAAACGCACTCCGGAAGGTATTTATTTTGTCAATTACAAAATAGATAAGGGATTAGATTTTAAAGAATATGGCGGCATAGCCTATACCTTAAACTATCCTAATCCCGTGGATAAATTACGGGGAAAAACAGGTTATGGCATCTGGATTCACTCCAAAGGGGACGGCATAAAGCCACGTATTACACGGGGTTGTATTGCCATTGGCCTAGATGAGATTGCCACTGTAGGCCCCTTACTCACTTCTGGTACAGCTGTGGTTGTGAGCGAAAGCATGGATGCGGAAACAATGCCTGTTAAGGACGATGGCACAGCCGAACATTTACGCCGCAAAATGGAACAATGGACCTATGCTTGGGCCAACCGTTCTCACTCTTTCTTTGATTTTTACAATGGTGAAGCCTATAGCAAAGCCATGCCTGAAACCTTCAAGGCTTTTCGAGCAAACAAAGAAAGACTCTTTAAACGTCTGAAATGGATTAATATTTTCAACAAAAAGGTACATGTACTCGAAGGCCCCGGCTACTGGGTCACATGGAGTGAGCAATTTTACCGTGCTCCCAATCTTTCCACCGAAGGCATACGTCGCCTGTATTGGCAAAAAGATGCCGATAACGTTTTTCGGGTTGTGGGCATGGAGTGGGTGCGCAGTGACCTTGGCATGCAAGCTGCCTTTGAAAAAGGCGAACTTGTAGCCAGTACGGGCAAAAGCACCACCGATGTTTCTTCTGCCGAAACCATGGACGAAAAACCCAATGCGCCCGATTTATCCATGCCAGAGCAAGCAAGCCAAACACCAGACGTACAAGCACAAAGCGCTGACGCTGCCAACACAGAAAAATCCACGCAAACTCATGTTTCTTTACAAGAAAACAAGTTAACAAGCGGTGTTGTTTCTTTGGATCATGCGGGGAATAATGCTGCTACTACACAGCCAGCTCCCTCTATTGCCCTTACGCCTGATTTAATAGCACATATGCAAAACAACATTGATGCTTGGCAAAAAGCTTGGACTGAACGCAACGCTACTGCGTTTTTTGCTTTTTACAATCCCACGCTCTACGGCAAAACTGCCGGACAAAATTATGATGATGCCTTTGACCAGCTCAAAAATATCATGCGTTCGTATTTTAGGAGTGCGTGGATTGAAATGCTTATTGCAGACATTAAAATACATTCTCAAAACAATACCTTAGTTACAAGCATGACCCAATGGATTTATATGGCTGGCAAAAAACCACGGGAAGGAAAGCACACCCTATATTGGCAAAAAAATACTGCTGGGGCATGGCGCATTGTAGCCTCTGAGTGGAAAGAAACAAAAGTCAGCTTGCAAGCCGCATACTTAGAAAAAGTCAGCACGCAAGTTGATACTGCCATTGAAGCATGGCGTAAGGATTGGCTCTCTGGTGATGTAGAAAAGTATCTTACCCACTATGCCCAAAGCGCTCGCCAAGGCAAGCGTAATAAAAAAGAAATGGCAAAACAAAAAGAAAAAATATGGCAAAAAGCCGCCCCTGCCAAAATACTATTAAGTGGTATTCGCATGCACATTTCCCCCGAAGGCATAAAAGCCGACATGCTTCAAGAATATGAAGATACCAAGGGAAAGGGAGATAAAGGAACGAAAGTACTTGTACTTATTCCAAGTAATACTGGCTGGAAAATTAGTAAAGAAAATTGGGTAGAAGCACGCTAATTTTGCATACTACACCTTTTAACTGCCCCTTGATAACACAGGAGCTTGCATGTCTTTGTCTCAAGAAAAGTTAAGTATCATCCTTATGCGTGATAGCGGAGAAAGCAAGCGTATGCGTTTTCGTCGCTCTTACTTTAAGCTCTGCATGACTGTTTTACTACTCTGCCCTTTTATTGCCGCTGCCGGCTTTGGCGGTATATATTACCTGTGGGAAGAAAATAAAATATTACACACAAATATGCAGACATTGCAGCAAGAGAATGCTGACTATAAAGTCACCACTAAACGCCTTGAACATTTAGAGATTTTACTACAACCCCAAAATAATGTTGAAGGAGCTTTAGCACAAAGTGTTGCTAAAAAAGAATCCACAAAGCCTACTGCAAACAAAAATGACAAAAAGGAACCTGCCCAAAAGACTTCTAAAGACACGCCTCAAGCAGTAACTAAGGAAAATTCCACACAAAATGCAGAAATAAAGCCCTCTAAAGAAGCTGCACAAAGCACAGCAGGTGCAACAAGCGAAAAACCCAGCGCCCCTGCCTCTGCCCAAAGTACGGCTACAGCTCAAGTAGAAAACACTACAACAGCTGAGCAAGAAAAAACAGCACAAAACGTCGATGACGGCCCTGGGCATGAAGCCTTTCCTGTGCTGGATACTAAAGAAATCATAGTTCAAAATGTGACTAGTATTCTTTCTGCCAAAAGGCGTCTACGCACGTCCTTTGACCTACGCAATGAAGGCAAAGAAGGCATTGCTGGTGAAGTCTTTTGCATTTTGAGCCTTGAGTCGGGCAAAACTGTTCGCCTTACACCAAAACCTTCTGATGCTGGCACCTATAAAATTGCCCGTTTCAAAAAGGC
The DNA here is from genome assembly GCA_964369815.1 of uncultured Desulfovibrionaceae bacterium. Classification (GTDB taxonomy): domain Bacteria; phylum Desulfobacterota; class Desulfovibrionia; order Desulfovibrionales; family Desulfovibrionaceae; genus CAYJAD01. Next base: position 7,098 of record CAYJHS010000050.1, on the reverse strand, counting down.
AGTGCTCCTTACTGACATTGCAGCAGATATTGATATGAGCAATGCACAGCTTATCCTTGAAGTAAAAAATACCAAGGGCGAAGAAATTTTTCGTAACATCTACCCCATATCTCAATAATTACACATGTAATTACAGTGCATTATATGAGTTATGAACAATTATAGGAACACAAAGAACAATATTGTACTGATTTTTTACGGCTCCACTTAGCGACCCGCGTAAGAGAACTGTAGCGCCCAAGAAACGGCACAATATTTCATCTTCAATTCCTTAAACTGAAGATAAAAAATAAATAATAAAAAAAAAGCTTGCCAAAAACAAGCTTTTTCCTTAATGTGCTTGTCTCAACACATTGCGCATAAAGGAAGGTGCTTTCTGAAAGTCATTGCATTTCATTGTAAACACTGACAAAAAGTTAAAACAGCGATAAAAATCCACCTGCCCCACCGGGGGAGGAATGGAATTTTGTCGCCTTTATGGCGTTATAATATTGTTGTTGCCTTTAATTTTTTTCAAGAGTTTTGGCAATATCCAAATCACCCGCTAAGAGCGGAAAAACGTTAGATATTTGAGGTACCCGATGGGTCAGATCACCAAACAGTTTGGCAAGATCAAAGTCACACTCCCCATTCCACATTTGCTGAATCTTCAAATAGATTCTTACCGTAAATTCCTTCAAGAAGGCGCTGAAAAACGCAGTCCTGACGAAGGTTTGGAAGGAGTTTTTCGTACCGTATTTCCTATTGAGGATTTTAACCGTACAGCCAGCCTTGACTTTGTAGATTATATCATCCAGGACCCTAAATATGATCAAGCCGAGTGTATCTCCAAAGGCTTGACATATGAAGCCCCCATACGCATTAAAATGCGTCTTGTGGTTTATGATGTAGACGAAGATTTGGACAGCCGCACCATTCGTGACATCAAAGAACAAGATATTTATTTTGGCACCTTGCCTCTTATGACAGAAAAGGGCACCTTCATTATTAATGGTACTGAGCGTGTTATCGTCAACCAACTCCAACGCTCCCCAGGCATAATTTTTGAGCATGACGGCGGTAAAACACATACTAGCCGTAAAGTGCTCTACTCTTGCCGTGTTATACCCATGCGTGGTTCTTGGCTTGACTTTGACTTTGACCATAAGGACATTTTGTATGTGCGCATTGACCGCCGCCGCAAAATGCCTGCCACAATTTTGTTCAAAGCCATGGGCATGTCCAATACTGACATTTTGAATTATTTCTATGACACTGAAATATATCATCTTGAGTCAAACAACAGCCTCCTATGGGAAGTAGAAAAAAATCTCTACCGCAAAGACAATGCCTATAAAGACATTGTTCTGCAAGACGGTACTGTCATTGCAAAAGAAGGCAAAGCCATCACTAAACGTGCGTGGCGTCAGTTATGTGAAGCCGGTGTAAAAACCATTGAAGTAGCTCCGCACACTATCGAAGGTCTTTTCCTTGCTGAAGACATTGCCAGCACTGACACGGGTGAGGTAATTGCCGAAGCTGCTGACGAAATCACAGCCGGTCTCATTGAGCGTTTACGTGACCTTGGTATTACACGTGTTTCAGTCTTGCACACTAAGGGCAGTGAAGCGTCTTCTTCCATTCGTGACACCTTAGTCATGGATCGCATCGCCGATATGGAAAAGGCTCAGGAAGAAATTTATCGTCGGTTGCGTCCTTCTTCGCCACCTACCCCAGAAATTGCCGCTTCTTTCTTCGACAATATTTTCCGTAGCGGCGACTACTACGACCTTTCTCCTGTGGGACGCTATAAGCTCAACCAACGCCTTGGTCTTGAATCCGGTCTTGAACTACGCACCCTCACCGATGAGGATATTTTAACTGCCATTAAGGTGCTTGTAAGCCTCAAAGACAGCCACGGCCCTGCCGACGATATTGACCATCTTGGCAACCGTCGTGTACGCCTTGTGGGTGAACTTGTGGAAAACCAATATCGTATTGGTCTTGTGCGCATGGAACGTGCCATCAAGGAACGCATGAGCTTGCAAGAAGTGGCAACCCTTATGCCCCACGACCTTATCAATCCAAAGCCTGTGGCTGCCGTGCTCAAAGAATTCTTTGGCACTTCCCAGCTTTCTCAGTTTATGGATCAGACCAACTCCTTGTCAGAAGTTACGCACAAGCGTCGTCTTTCTGCCCTAGGCCCCGGCGGTCTGACTCGTGAAAGAGCCGGCTTTGAGGTACGTGACGTACACACCTCCCACTACGGACGTATTTGCCCCATTGAAACACCTGAAGGCCCGAACATTGGTCTTATCGTGTCCTTGACAACCTATGCAAAAGTCAATGATTTCGGATTCATCGAAACCCCCTACCGTGTGGTACGTGACGGCAAAATGACTGAAGAAATCGTACATATTGACGCCTCACGCGAAGGCGTCCATGTGGTAGCACAGGCCAACGCCCGTGTGGACGAACAAGGTAATTTCCTTGATGAGCAAGTCACTGTGCGTGTGCATGGTGATGTGGAAATGCGTCCCAAGGAAGAAGTGACCCTCATGGACATTTCTCCAGGTCAAATGGTGTCCATCTCGGCGGCGCTCATTCCTTTCCTTGAGCATGACGACGCTAACCGTGCGCTCATGGGCTCCAACATGCAACGCCAAGCCGTGCCCCTCTTGCGCTCAGAAAAGCCGCTCGTAGGAACTGGCATGGAAATCGACGTGGCTCGTGACTCCGGCGCCTGTATTGTTGCCGAAGGCGATGGCCTTGTGAAGTATGTGGATGCCAATCGCATTATCGTAGCTTATGACGGCGGCCTTTATGCCGACCGTGGTGGTGTACGTGCCTATGATTTATTAAAATATCACAAGTCCAACCAAAACTCTTGCTTTGGACAAAAACCCAGCTGCATGCCCGGCCAACGCTTCAAAAAAGGCGCTATCTTGGCTGACGGCACCGGCATTTCCGACGGTGAACTTGCTCTTGGTAAAAACCTTGTAGTAGCCTTCATGCCTTGGTGCGGATACAACTACGAAGACTCCATCCTCATTTCCGAGCGCATGGTGAAAGACGATGTCTTTACTTCCGTACACATTGAGGAATTTGAAGCCGTTGCCCGTGACACTAAGCTTGGACCGGAAGAAATCACTCGTGACATCCCCAACGTGGGTGAAGATATGCTGCGTAATCTTGATGAGAGCGGCATTATTCGCATCGGTGCGGCGGTTAAGCCTGACGATATCCTCGTGGGTAAAATCACCCCCAAGGGCGAAACACAGCTCACTCCCGAAGAAAAGCTCCTGCGTGCTATCTTTGGTGAAAAAGCTCGTGATGTAAAAAATACCTCCTTGAAAGTGCCTCCGGGCATTGAAGGTACCATCATTGATGTGAAAATGTTCAATCGTCGCTCCGGCGACAAGGACGACCGTACCCTCGCCATTGAGGCTTACGACATTGCTGTCCTTGACCAAAAAGAACTTGATCACATCCGTGCCCTTACCGAAAGCACCAAGGCTAAATTGCATGACCATGTCATAGGCAAGCAAGTAGTCAGCACCGTGCCGGGTAAGAAAAAAGGTGAAGTTGTTATCGAAGCTGGCGCAGTACTCACCGAGGAAGTCTTTGATGAACTTCCCGTAAAGCGCCTTTCCGGTCTCTTTAAGAGCAAGGAAGCCAACGAAGCCGTGAACGATGCCATTGATGCCTATGAAGCACATGTGGAATTCATTAAGAGTATCTATGATACCAAGCGTGAAAAGGTCACCGAAGGCGATGATTTAGCCCCAGGCGTCATCAAAACCGTGAAGGTATACATTGCAGTAAAAAGAAAGCTCTCTGTGGGTGACAAAATGGCTGGTCGCCACGGTAACAAGGGTGTTGTATCCTGCATCTTACCAGAAGAAGACATGCCCTTCTTTGCCGACGGTCGTCCCGTTGACATTGTCTTAAATCCGCTGGGCGTGCCTTCTCGTATGAACATTGGGCAGATTATGGAAACCCACCTTGGTTGGGCAGCGAAAGAGCTTGGTCGCCAAGTAAATGAAATGCTTGAAAGTGGCGCTGCTGTTGACGCCTTACGTGCCGAAGTAAAAGATATTTTCGGTACCAAGGACGTGGATGCACTTGTAGATGAAATGGACAATGACACTTTCATCACCGCCGTTAAAAAGTTGAAGCATGGTATTATCACCAAGACTCCAGTCTTTGACGGCGCCGCCGAAGAAGAAATCTGGAAGTGGCTCGTACGTGCCGGCGTCAACGAAGACGGCAAAACCCAGCTCTTTGACGGACGTACAGGCGATGCCTTCAAAAACCGTGTAACCACCGGTGTCATGTACATCTTGAAGTTGCACCACTTGGTTGACGAAAAAATCCACGCTCGTTCCACAGGACCTTACTCCCTGGTCACCCAGCAACCCCTTGGCGGTAAAGCCCAGTTTGGTGGTCAAAGACTTGGGGAAATGGAAGTATGGGCGCTGGAAGCCTATGGCGCAGCCTACCTTTTACAAGAATTCCTCACCGTTAAGTCCGATGACGTGGCAGGCCGTGTGAAGATGTATGAAAAAATAGTGAAGGGTGAAAACTTCCTAGAAGCAGGATTACCTGAATCCTTCAACGTTCTTGTAAAAGAACTTATGTCCCTTGGCCTTGATGTAACCCTTGACCAAGAAGAAAGTAAGAAACAATCCCGCATCCCCTTTGGTAAGCCCCATAGGGAAGCTGGCGAAACGGCCGAATAAAAGCCATAATATACTATGAATTATGTGCAGGGGGAGCTTCCCCCTGCCTTTTATAAGAATTTTTATTCATGTGCCCACAAGGCATATGAGCAAGAAGGGAAAACCATGAGTCTGGATGACCTTTTTACCATGCGCGGAGCCCCCGCCAGTGTGACAAATATTCGTAATTTGAAATCTATTCAAATTTCCATTGCCGCCCCAGAAAGAGTGCGCATTTGGTCTTCCGGTGAAGTAAAAAAACCGGAAACCATTAACTACCGCACCTTTAAGCCCGAGCGTGACGGCCTTTTCTGCGCCAAAATCTTTGGCCCTGTCAAAGACTATGAGTGTAACTGCGGTAAATATAAGCGCATGAAGCACCGTGGTATCGTGTGCGAAAAGTGCGGCGTTGAAGTTATCGCTTCCAAGGTACGCCGTGAGCGCATGGGGCACATTGAACTTGCCGCTCCTGTGGCGCACATTTGGTTTTTAAAGACCTTACCTTCCAAAATCGGCACCTTGCTTGACATGACCATGGCCGATTTAGAAAAAGTGCTCTACTTTGACTCTTATATCGTGCTTGACCCAGGTTCCACTACCTTGCAAAAAATGCAGGTCATTTCTGAAGATCAATACATTCAAATCATTGACCATTATGGTTCTGATGATGTCTTCACCGTGGGCATGGGCGCCGAAGCTATTCGTTCACTGCTCGAAGAGCTTGACTTGCACATTCTCAAAGCTGACCTGCGTGAAGAATCCCAAAGCACCAAGAGCCAAACCAAGAAGAAAAAGCTTACCAAGCGCTTAAAAATTGTAGAAGCTTTCCTTGAGTCCAACAACAAGCCTGAGTGGATGGTCATGGAAGTAATTCCTGTTATTCCACCAGAGTTGCGTCCCTTGGTACCTCTTGACGGCGGTCGCTTTGCCACCTCTGACTTAAACGATTTATATCGCCGTGTTATCAACCGTAACAACCGTTTAAAACGTTTGCTAGAGCTTGGCGCCCCAGAAATTATTATCCGCAACGAAAAGCGTATGTTGCAAGAAGCCGTGGACGCCCTCTTCGACAACGGTCGTCGTGGTCGTGCCATTGCCGGCACCAACGGACGTGCCTTAAAGTCCCTTTCCGATATGATCAAGGGTAAACAAGGGCGTTTTCGTCAAAACCTTCTCGGTAAACGTGTGGACTACTCCGGTCGTTCCGTTATCGTGGTGGGCCCCTACCTTAAGTTGCACCAATGCGGTTTGCCAAAGAAAATGGCGCTGGAATTGTTTAAACCCTTTATTTACTCCGAATTGGAAAAGAAGGGTTACGCATCCACTATCAAGTCCGCCAAAAAAATGGTGGAACGGGAAGACCTTGTGGTCTGGGATATTCTCTCCGAAGTAGTGCGTGAGTACCCCATCCTCTTAAACCGCGCCCCAACCTTGCACAGACTGGGTATTCAAGCCTTTGAACCTATCCTTGTAGAAGGAAAGGCCATTCGCTTACACCCACTGGTGTGTTCTGCCTATAACGCCGACTTTGACGGCGACCAAATGGCTGTACACATTCCTCTTTCCATCGAAGCACAGATTGAATGCCGTGTACTCATGATGAGTACCAACAACATTCTCTCCCCTGCCAACGGTACGCCGGTTATTGTGCCTTCACAGGACATCGTGCTTGGTCTGTACTACATGACTGTAGAGCGTTCTTTTGAAAAGGGCGAAGGCATGACCTTCTGCGCTCCGTGGGAAGTTATCGCCGCTTTTGATGCTGACGAAGTTTCTATCCATGCCCGCATTAAAGTGCGCATGAACGCAGGCGAAAAACCAGTGGAAACCACCCCAGGTCGTATCCTTGTGCGTGAAATATTACCTGAAGCTCTGCCCTTTGACTTGGTAAACTGCGTGCTCACCAAGAAAAATATCGCGCGTCTTGTGGGCTCTGCCTACCGTGATGCCGGCATTAAAGCTACTGTTATCCTATGCGATAAGCTCAAGGACATGGGCTATGAATTTGCTACTCGTGCTGGTATTACCATTGGTGTTAAAGACTTAACCATTCCTCAAGCTAAGAAGATTATCCTTAAAGCTTCACAAGATGAAGTGGAAGGCATTGAGTCTCAATACCGTGACGGTATCATTACCAGAACAGAAAAATACAATAAAGTTGTAGACGTATGGACAAAGGCTACTCAAGATATTGCACAAGAAATGATTCGTGAAATATCCTTTGACGTGGTGAAGGACGAAAAGACTGGCAAAACCGAAGAAAACCAAAGCTTCAACCCTATCTTTATGATGTCCAACTCCGGCGCTCGTGGTAACCAAGACCAAATGCGTCAGCTGGCTGGTATGCGTGGTCTTATGGCTAAACCTTCTGGAGAAATTATTGAAACGCCCATCACTT
>CAYJHS010000049.1:9647-14113 GCA_964369815.1 uncultured Desulfovibrionaceae bacterium | reverse complement strand
TTTTGAAAAAAGTTCCCTCCCCCAAACCCCCGCCCTCAAAAACTTTTCATTGCGGCGATATACAGGCTTTGAAAAATATTCACCCTCGCAACCATATGTTGTTATATGTGGCTATTGTCTCAAATCAGATTTATCTACGGAAATGCATCTTGCAAAAAAGCAACGTACAATTCTAATTTATCATAAATAATAATTATAGAAGAATTTATGCACTTCATTGCGCCGAGATGTTGAGAACTTGTAGGACTGTTATCGCATTGAAAGTTTTTTGAAGGGGGGTCTGGGAGGAAACTTTTGTTCACAAAAGTTTCCCCCCAGAAAAAGAGGTATTAAAGTAATAAAAAACTAGAAACCGAAGCCGTCGCCATCGGAACCGGAAGCGCAGAAGCCAAAGTCGGCAGCGGGGCCGGAGTCTTGTTCTTCTTCTACTGCTTCGGCAACAGCTGCACCACCGGCGGCTGCACCACCAGCGGCAACGACAATGCCTTTCATGTTGTCTTTGATTGTGGTTTTGATGACATTTAAGAGTTCTGCTTCGTCAATGGCGATTTTGCCTTGGAAGGGCAACATATCGCGGCGCAGAGCACCCATTTCGGTGTTCATACTTTTCACTTTTGCGTCTAATTGGTCGCAATTTTTTTCGAGTTCTTTGGTCTTATTCTCAAGCGGAGCAAGTTCAGAAACTCTGGCTTCAAGAGCAGAGATTTCGCCGCCTTGTTTTTTGATGATACCGTCCATTTCAGCAATGTAGTCAACGGTTTTGCCAGCAAAGGCCTTCATCTTTTCGCTCATGGGCTCGAGGGAGATGGTGTCTCCAAGGGCACTTTTATTTTCTTGAACAAAGTTTTCCCAAGATTTTGTGTCATCCCAAGTGAGTGCTACAAACTTTGGGTAGAGGCTGGCGAGCCAGCCGGCGGCTAATGGAGCAACAGCACGTGAGCTAAAATCACATTCTAAACTGCGACCCATCAGATAGCCGGCAAGTTCTTTTACATCTACGGAATCATTACCAACAACAAGGGCAAGAACGGTTTCCATGGGAAATACTTTACGAGCAACATCAGACATAGTGGCCTCCTCCTTAGGAGCGTATTTGCTTAAGTCTCATAAGAGACTTTTTTATGAATTTTATGCTAGCCTGTATTGTGAACTAAGTGCAATACAGGCTAGTTACATCTCTACTTACGTCCAATCATCCGCACATAGGTGAGGGCGACGGTTCTGTAAACGAAGTGTCCAAGCTTAGACCAAGGCAGGTAGGCAAAGAGCATCCATACCGTGACTAAGTGCAGGTAGTATATACAATAAGCCGGTATAGCAATTTCCATTAAGCGGAATAATTGACTTAAAATACCGGTAATAGCAACTACCCAAATGATACCCAACAAGTACCAATCGTGGAAACTGGATTGTTCTTTTTTGGGATTAAGTTTTTGGCGCCGTGCGGTGAGTATTCCAAGGGAACACACCATGGCGAGAGCGCCTACGTTTGCTAAGATTTTAACAGGATTGAGCTGGTCAAGAGGCGTTGGCATCTTGAGAGCAGGGAAAATCATCCCCCCCCAAGCTGCACCTGCCACCACAGCAGTAACTGTTGCGAGGGCCACAAAGCTAGCAACGAGGAGCATATGCCCAAGTTTGCGGCTTTGTTTTGATTCTGCCACTGCGTCAGTTTCGCTTTGTGCGTGGCAGTCGCTGAATTTTTTGTGGGTTATGATTTCTTGTGTGATGACGTCATACAAGTGCATAAACCATGGCTTTGTTTTCCCTACAACGAGCATAGTTCCTTCGGGTTTGAAGGATGCAATGAGTTTTTGGGATCCTTTAAAGAGGACAAAGACAGCCCCAAAGAAGGTGAGCATAAATATGGGGTCAACCACAAAAAGAATATGGAAGATGGTACTATAGACAATGCTTCCGTCGGCATTGGTGGGGAACCATGAGCCAACGATGTTTGCACGAATCATCCAAATGACCAAGAAGAGCAGGGCAGGGATACCAAAGAGCATGGGAAGCCCTTTGGCGGAGCTCATCCATTTACCCACAATGCTAGGCTCTGTGAGGTCACGATAGACCATGCTACGTGCTGCAGACATAATGTCAGCGGGGCGAGCACCACGGGGGCAGAGTTCGGAGCAGTTGCCGCAATTGTGGCAAAGCCAAAGGTCGACATCCCCTTTGAGTTTATCCTTCATGCCCCAAGAGGCCCAGACCATTTCTTTACGTGGATATGGGCTGTTGGCGGGAGCCATAGGGCAGGCAACAGAGCATGTGGCGCATTGATAACACTTTTTTAGTGAATCACCGCCGGCTTCGTTGAGCCCTTGCACAAAATCCAGATCAGGTTGTATTTTTACTTGTGCCATAACGCCTCCTACATGCCTTTGAAGGGGTTTGGCCCCATGCTTATGATACGGGACACAAATCCATCAATAAGGTCTGGTACCTTATCGTATTCATCAATGGCCACTTCCAATTGGTCCACACGCTCAGGTTCAACGCCTAGGCGATTCAAGGTTTCAGCAATGTTTTCTTTACGACGGTTACAGATTTCTGACCCCTTAATAAAGTGGCACTGGTAATCGTCGCCATACTTACAACCAAGGAGCATGACCCCGTCAAAGCCCTTACTCATGGCGTCAGATACCCAAATGGCATTGATGGAACCAAGGCAGCGCACAGGAATGACGCGGGCATAGGGGCTCCAAGACTTACGGCGCATAGCCGCCATGTCAAGGGCAGGGTAGGCGTCATTTTCGCAGGCTAAGATAAGAATGCGTGGGCCGTCGACTTTGAAATCCTTGGGCACATGCACTTCACGAATCATAGAACCAATTTGGTCAATATTATAGTTAGCAAATGAAATAACACGTTCTGGGCAGGCGCCAAAACAGGTGCCGCAGCGACGGCAACGAGCTGGATTGGGCTTTGGTGTGCCTTTTTCATCGTCATCAAGGGCGCCGAAGGGGCACTCTTCTGTGCAGCGTTTGCACTGGGTGCAACGTACAAAGTTGAAGATGGGATAGGACAAGTCGCCGGAACGAGGATGCACTGCAACGCCATGGCTGGCTGCTTCAATACACTGGATGGCTTTGAGAGCGGCGCCATAGGCGTCTTCTTCGCAAGCGTCCATGGTCATGGGCTGACGCACACAACCAGCAGCGTACACACCGGTACGACGTGTTTCGTAAGGGAAGCAGATGTAGTTGGAGTCGCTAAATCCGTTGAAGAGTCCAAGGTCTGGGAAATCAGGGCCTTGGCGATAGTCAAACTGCATAACGGCTTCTTTGGCGGTGGTAGGTACGATACCGGTGGGCAGCACCACAGCGTCCACATCAAGGTCAAAGTCCATGCCGAGCAAGGTATTTTTACAAGACACAGTAAGGGCGTCGCCATTACCTTTGTTTATGGCGGTAACGTCAGCCTTGGTCATCATAATGCCGAGGCGGTCTTGAGCGTGCTTGTAGTAACGTTCAAGCAAGCCTTGTACAACCATGTGCTTGTAGAGGATAAAGGCTTGGGCGCCTTCGTGTTTATCACATACAGCATTGGCAAGACGCAGAGCGGCAATGGAAGAAACGGAATTGGAGTAGGTTAAGTGCTTGATACACTCAAGGTCTTCCTTTACAAACTTTTCTTCTGCACCTTCTGCTGCTTCTTCATTAGCAGGAGCTTCGGCTGCTGCAGGGGCAGCGTCTTCAGGTAAGCCTTCTGGGTCAGTTGTTTCTGTACAAGCGGCTTTTGCGGCTTCTTCGGCAAGTGTTGTGTCCAAGATAAAGGCTACGCGCCGTGGATTGATTTTGCCTTCACGTAAAAGCTTTCCAAACTCACCGGCATGATAGACATTGGGAAGGCTTCCATAACCGAAAGGCGCAAGATATTTTTTGGCATCTAGCGGTGTCCAGCCAGTAGCTAGTACGGCAGCGCCTACTTCTATGGTGACTTCGCCCTTGGCGGTGATGATGGTGGCCTCAAACTCACCGGGTTGACCGGATAGCTTGCCCATATTGGCTGAGGTATACACCGTAATTTTGGCATCTTTTTCCACAGCTTCAATTTTTACATCAAGGCCGGAAGCTTGCGGATCTGTCCATGGAGCCATAAGTGGTGTAGCGGTAGCTATGTTCAGTACATGCCCGCCTAATACTTTTTCTTTTTCTACTACGACCACATCATAGCCGGCTTTGGAAAGCTGCATGGCAGCCGTTAAACCTGTCCAGCCGCCGCCCACCACGAGCACACGTTTGATACCTTTAGTTGTGGCGCCTTCTGGTGGTGTGCCTTTTTGTAGCTTGACCACACCCATATGCACATAGTCTTCAGCCATGCGAGTAAGTAGCTCAGGAGCAACACTGCCCTTGCCATCATAGGTAGAGCCATCGGGGTTTTTATAAGCAAGCACGCATTGTTCACGCAAGTTGACTCGCTCTACCATAACTTCGCCAAAGGCGTATACGGCAGAATCG
>CAYJHS010000049.1:0-9637 GCA_964369815.1 uncultured Desulfovibrionaceae bacterium | reverse complement strand
TGTGCCACAAATGAGCACACCGTCTAGGCCATTGGCTGCGATATCGTCTTGTATCTCGTTAGTAGCTGTAGCAAGCACGGGATAACATTTAACAACAGGGGTAAAATCACCCCATTTTTTGCTCACTTGACTGGCAAGCTCTTCAAGAGCTATGCCGCCGCCAATGTTTTGAGCATCAAAATAAACACCTATTTTTGTGGCCATGCTTAGCTACCCCCTTTTACCGTTTGTACTGCTTTCATGGCAGCTGAGGTTGCTGACTGTGCAGAGCGCATTACGTCTAGGGGCATACGAGCACAGCCGGCAGCAAAAATGCCTGCTTCTTCACCATTTATGATGAAACCATCATCGTCAATGGCTACAGGGAAGGGGAGCTTTTCGTTTGCCAGAGTGGGCTGCATACCTGTTGCAAGTACGGCCATGTCATAGGTCAAGGTAAGCTTTTCGCCACGAATGGCATCTTCAACTGTAAGCACTACATTATCATTATCGCCTTGTACGATGTCGGCTACCTTGCCCTTTACAAAAGAAACATTGGGAGCAGATTGTACTTTTTCAAGTACATTCATATAGCGACCGGGTGTTCTTAAATCAATATAGAAGACACTGACATGTACATGAGGATTTTGCTCTGCAAAGTATTGGGCTTGTTTAAGAGAAGCCATACAGCAAATATAAGAACAGTAATTCAAATGGTTTTCATCGCGAGAACCAGCACATTGTACGAAGGCAACTTTTTGGGGCACTTGTCCGTCAGAAGGTCGTACAATCTTTCCACTGGTGGGGCCAAATGGAGAAGCCAAACGCTCAAGCTGCATGTTTGACACACAGTTTTGCACTTTGCCTGCGCCCAAATTTTGCAGGTTTTTCATTTCATAGGGCTTCCAACCGGTGGCGATAATCACAGAACCAACGTTCAATTCAATGGTGCGCTCTTCTTCTTTTAAATCCCAACTTCCTTGGCGGTTCAGCTTTACATAGTCCGCCTTAGTTAAGGTACTTGGGTCAAGCACAAAGCGACCTGGAAAGGCAAAAGGCATAGAGCGGTATAGGGCTTTACGCTTTGATAAGCCAAAATCAAAGTCGTTGGAGCTTTCACCTTCCATGGATGAAGCCAGTAAGGTGTAGTCCACATTGTGTGGAGCGGTATAACGTGGTTTTAAGCGAATTGTTGCGGTATAATTGTTTTTTGTTCCCTCAAAGGCGACCACTTCTGCCAAGGTAAAGAACTTCACCTTGGGGTTTTTTTTGATGCGCTGGAATTGTATCTCCAGACCACACGAAGGGGGACAGAGTTTGGGAAAATATTTGTTGAGCTGTGCCACTCTACCGCCAAGAAATGGGCTTTTTTCTACGATGTAGACTTCATGACCCAGTTCTGCTGCTTCAAGGGCTGCGGTTAAGCCGGAAAAGCCACCGCCTACGACGAGGATGGAGTTAGACGACATCCTGATAATCCTCCTACATTACGGAAACAGTTTTCAAGGTTTAGTCAAGATGCTCTAGGCGCATCTCGTAAAGACCGCATAGCTTGCTATGCGCCCTTCCCGAAATTCGCCTGTAATCAAGTAAATCTTAATAAGTGTTTCCTTGCTTTTTCAAGAGTAACAATATTGTTTAATTAATATTTTATACTTTTGAAACAAAAAAAGCGACTTCAAAAGCCGCCCGCATTAAAATTTCCTTTTCCATATTTTTAGGATAAGGAGCAGGCGCAAAACCCCACAACTACTCCTAGAGCGAGTCCTCTGGTAATGTATTACCTAAGAGCTCAGAGTAAAAGCCATAAGGTTAATACCCCTCCCCTTGAGCAAAAGCCACAAGGGGAGGGGATTCATTTGCTCCCTATTCAGTAGGGATAATTTGATAGTAAGGCTTCTTAAAGAGCTTGGTCTCACCAGTAGCAGGATCGTACTTGGAGTTTACGAAGCACTTCCACTTGCTGTCGTCAAGAGCCATGAAGTCAGCTCTGTAGTAGAATCCAGGATAACGGGATTCTTCACGGAAGCGAATGTGTTGCATGTGTAAACGTACAGTCCATAGACGGTGATAGTTTTCCCAGCAACGGAGCAGTTCGTGAAGGTCACGAGCAGCCAATTTGTAGGAGTCTTCTTCAAGCATGCCAAGAAGGTGGAAACCAGTGTTAAGCAATGCTGCAGAAGTTGTGTAGTAGTTAGATACACCACCGCCGTATTCGTCAGTGCACTTAATAAGGCGCATCATGAAGTTCTTTGGAGAGATGTAATTTGGGTTAACTACTGGATCTGTAGAAGCATCTTTGCCTTCTAAGTAGTTATAGTAAGGACGGTAGATAAGCTTTTTGAGCTCATCGGCGGTTTCCTTAAAGGAAGGAGTGTAGTCCTTATGGTCGATGCACCAGCGTACCATTTGCTTACCGCAGATACGGCCTTCAGCGTGAGAACCAGAAGAGAACTTGTGACCGGAAGCGCCAACGCCGTCAGCGCAAGTCCACAAACCTTCAACGGTGGTCATACGGTTGTATACTTTACCGTTGGAAGCGCGTACTTTGTAGTCTTCAGGTACCCATGGCTCGTCTGGACCAGAAGCCCAGATGCCGCAGCAACCGGAGTGAGAACCTAAGAGATAAGGTTCGGTAGGCATGATTTCAGAGCCAATTTCTTCTGGCTGAATGTTCATACAAGCCCACAAGTTAGCTTGGCCTACGCACATGTCGAGGAAGTCTTCCCATGCTTCGGACTCAAGGTGACCTTGTTGCTCTTCGTTAAGAGTAGCAAAGGTGTTTTGCAATGCAGTCTTGGTGTCCATATAGATAGGACCGCGACCTTCGCGCATTTCGCGAAGCATCATGTGGTTACGTAAGCATGTAGGAATAATGTGACCCTTAGCATAGCCACGATCTTCGTAAGGCTTAAGCATAGCAGCGTTGGTTACACAATAATCTTCGCCTTTAGCGTTGGTAGCTTTAGCTTTGAAGAGAAGGAACCAAGCACCTACTGGGCCGTAACCGTCTTTGAAACGTGCAGGCACGAAGCGGTTTTCCATCATGGTCATTTCTGCGCCAACTTGTGCGCACATGGTGTAGGTAGAACCGGAGTTCCATACAGGATACCATGCACGGCCAAGACCTTCACCGGTGGAGCGTGGACGATATACGTTTACCGCACCGCCAGCTGCTACAACCATAGCATTGGTTTTGAAAATGTGTACTTCGTTGTCACGAAGGTTAAAGCCCACAGCACCGGCAATACGGTTAGGTACTTTGTCGTCAAGCATAAGCTTTACGATGAAGATACGCTCCATGATGCGTTCTTCGCCAAGTACATTTTTGGCAGCTTCAGCTACGATGCACTTGTAGGACTCACCGTTGATCATGATTTGCCAGCGGCCGGAGCGAACTGGGTCATCACCGTTGCGAAGGCTTTTGCCAGCGGCTTTAGCAGCAGCGCCGTCCATGTTGTGGCCATGCTCGTCCTTAATCCAGCAGGGAAGGCCCCACTCTTCAAAAAGGTGAACAGAATCGTCAACGTGGCGACCAAGGTCAAAGATCAAGTCTTCACGAACAATACCCATAAGGTCTGTACGAACCATGCGTACATAGTCGTCAGCAGAGTTTTTACCAATATAGGTATTGATGGCGGAAAGGCCTTGAGCCACAGCGCCGGAACGCTCAAGAGTAGCTTTATCTAAAAGCATAATTTTTAAGTCGGGGGCGAATTTTTCGGCCCAGCGCACAGCTTCAACAGCAGTACCGCAGCAGCCCATACCGCCGCCTACCATGAGGAGGTCAACGGAGTGTTCCTTAACGGTAGGTTCAGCAATGGCAACGCCCTTTACTTGTTCTTTAATGGGAATCATTGGCATAACAATATCTCCTTACATTCGTATTTGTTGTTTGGGCACTGCCTAGCGGCCGTGTTCCATTTCGGTGGCAACTTTGTCGGCCTCAGCAATCTGAGTAGCTTCGGTGTTGAAAACTGCTGGCGCAACTAAAGCGCTTTCAGTGTAGAGAAGCTCATCTTCAAGGTTTTGAGGTTCGGGTTTGCCTTCAAAAGGTTTGATGGAACCTTCTGGGGTGGTACGAATGGGGAATTTGAAACGCTTTACGTTACCATTACGGAACTTAACGGTCCACATAATGGAGTCAGCAGAACGCATGGGAATACAGGTTCCGCCCATGGGTGCAAAGTCAGCATAAGGGCGAGCATTAATTGCGCCCTGAGGACAGATCTTTACGCAGGAATAACATTCCCAGCAGGCGTCTGGTTCTTGGTTGTATGCTTTCATTTCCTCAGGATCTAAAATCATAAGGTCATTAGGGCAAATATACATGCAGGCAGTCTTCTCGCCGCCTTTGCAGCCGTCGCATTTACTTGGATCGACGAACGTTGGCATATGCATCCTCCAGCTTGATAAGTGTTAAACGGTTAAATCCATCATGTTAAACGGGGAGACATTCTCACCCGATGGAGCCTAAAAAGGTCGGCTCATTTTCCAACCTTTTATGGGATCCACCTCATGAAATGTTTCATCCATTAAGGCGCAAATAAGGCAAATAACTCGAAAACAAAAAACTAAGGCTGTTAAAAACTAAGGCTGTTAAAAGATTACCTGCAAACAAAACGCACCTGTCGAGCCGACTATAGCTGTACACCTGCACCTTGTCAAGCGAATTGTAATTTTTTTCACAAGCGCCACATGTCTTAAAAATGTGTAGCAGGAAAAAAAGTATTTTTTGACACCACCGATATATTACGCCTGCAAGTGTGTTGTATACAGATAGCGCAATATGCATCGAATGTTTATACAAAAATTCTTTCAAAAAAAACTGTAAAAGCAGTATAGCAAAAAAAAAAATCGTTGTATAGGTGTCAAAGGCGAAAAGTATAAAAAAAATTCATAATGTAACATTTTACGGCTGTATTCCTTGTCTTTAGGCGATAAATAAGGGGAATACGCCTATTTGTGCTTTTGTTCACAAACAGCAGGGGGTGGTGTGCTACATATCATATTTTTGGCTGTGTGAAAAAAAATGCGAATAAAAATGCAGGAACCTGTAGCATTTAGTGCTTGCACATTGTGCGCATTCGGGCTAAAGGGGGCACAGATTGTTGCTAATGATGCTTTAGGCAACTAAAGAGCAAAACGGATTGCTTGTTTTAACACTACAATTACATAGGGATTGAACATGGAAAAGTACATGTCAGAGAAGAAAGCCCCAAAGGGTGCTGCTCGCAAAGATGGCCAAGGCGAAGGACGATATGAACAAGGAACACAGGATGGTAAGTCCTTTGATGGCAAAAAAAGGGTACGTCCCAAGGTATTTTCTAAGGGTTTTTCAAAGGCGCGCCCTCGCCCAAGTTTTAAAAATGATGGACGTGGTGCAGATGCGCAAGACCGCTTCCATAAACGCGACTCTGATAGCTCTTTCCATGAAAGAAAGTTCTCTGAAAGAAAATCCTCTTCCCCTGATTCTCGTGGCGATTTTTCACCTCGCCGATCTTTTCGTGACCGTGATGATAACAGATTTGAACGTGTAAAACGTAACGATGGCTATGGTGCTGAACGTGGTGGGCGTGGAGATTTTGAGCGCCACGACAAACCCCGCTTTGAAAAAAAATCTTTTGATAAAAGAGATGGCGAAAGAGCAGGGCGCAGCTATCAAGGTGGCGATAGAAAACCTTTTTCTCGCGATGGCGGCTATGGTGGAGATCGTAAAGATTTTGGCCGTAAAGACTTCGGTCGTTCTGACTTTGGTAGGTCAAGAGACGACAGACCCCGCAGTGACAGACCCCGTAGCGATAGACCCTACAGTGACAGACCTCGCACCGATAGACCCTACAGCGACAAACCCCGCAGCGATAGATTTGGGGATAATCGACCATATAATAATGATAGGCAAGCACCTCGTGAACGCTTTACGCCACGTAATAACGACGAGCGTGGTGGTCAAGGCTTTAGAGAACGCAGACCAGAGCGTGATTTTAACCCACGCCACCGAGATGGGGATAGGGAACGTCCACGTTTCAAAGATGGTGAATTTAGGGACAGAAGGGCACAGCGTAATGACTATGAACGTGGTGAAAGAAAGCCACATTTTGAGCGCGATGGTAAGCGCTTTGAAAAGCCTTCCTACGAAAAACGCCCTTATAAAGAGCACTCTCCCTATGGAGAGCGAGCTCCTCGTAAAGAATTTCGTGAGCGCACGCCTGATTACAGACCTGAGTATGTAGAGCGCACTGACTTTGCTCCGCATAATGAGCCTATGGAGCATCTTGAGCAACATGCTGTGCCTATGGAAAATATGCCCAGCTTTCAAGAGTTGTATGAGCATGATGCCAAGGATGCGAGCTTGGAAACACCTGTATACGCAGAGTCATCCGAGGGGCTTTCCTTCCAAGAGCAAAGTTCAAATAGCCCTGCCTACACCTATGAACAGAACGAAAGAGGTGAACATGGCGAAAGAAGTCGTGGTCGCTTTGGGCGCGAAGACCGAGGTGATAGGGGAGCACGTCCTGCGCGTGGCGACAAGCGTCCGCCTTTGCGTGAAACCATCATGAATATGGATAAAGATATGCTCAAAATGTTGGCACGTCGCACCAATATTCTTGAAAAAATGAGTGCCAGAACTGGCAAACTTGAAGCTAGGGAAGAAAAAGAATTGCGTATCTCATGGGAAAAATCCGCTACGCAAATGACCCGAGACCCACGTATTATTCATCAGCTTTTTAGTTTATTTCAAGAAATTACTTTTTCCGCCAAACCCGAAGCCGGCATGGCTAAGCGTAGTGGCTTTAACTTAGCTCCACCGCATCTGCCTGTGGATATTCGTATGCAAGCTCACTTGGTGAGCCGTCGCTCGCGTCTCTTTTTGGCTTTGGCTGGGGCTTCCGGTTCTGCCTGTCGTATGACACCGAGCCTTTTGGATGACGGTACGGTGGAATGTATTAAAATGTTCAATCAATGTGCCACCTCTCTTGCTTGGGATGATGACGGCACGCTCATTTCTCGTGCTGGCGGTGGCTTGTCCTTGCCTGACAAAGTTATCTATGTGGGTGATGACATGTTTAACTTCTTCCTGTTGCTTGGTCATTATGTGGGAGGCAATACTCGCGCTAAGTTCACCGGCGAAGCACGTCTTAAGGAATTTGATTTAACTTCTGTGCGCTCCTTCTTGCCCATGCTTGGGGCACGTTTAAGCAATGTCATGCCGGGTACGTCTGGTTTTCCCATCCGCTTAGAGTGCTCAGGAATTTTTTCTTCTACTGTAGATATTCCTGCAGATTTGCCTGCTGATTGTATTCTCGGCTTGCTTCTGGCAGCGCCTTTTTGGGAAAATCCCATGCAGTTTAACTTGCATGCTCACCCCGCTAAGGAAGCCATCATTGAAGAAGCCCTTGCCGTGCTAACTCCTTGTAAGGCCATGGTGCACCGTGAGCAAGACAGCCTGCTCTTTACCCCAGCAGCTATCAAGACCCCGATAGAGCCAGAGCTTGGCATGGACTTGCAATTTGTTGCCTATATTTTGGCTTTACCGTTCTGTCTTGGGGGTAAGGTGCAACTTAATGGTCTATGGCCTGTGTGCGAGCCGGCAGAGCTTTTGGAGGCATTATTTCATGCTTTTGGCATGGACGTGCATAAGGATACAGACGGTATCAGCACCAGTCACGAAGTACCAGAAAGTGTCCGCAAGCGCCTTGCTGCCTTGGCTGCAAATGTCGCAGCTGACAAAGAAGCGACCGAAGTAACCGAAGCCACCGAAGCCGCCGAAGCCACCGAAGCCACCGAAGTAACAGAAATGATCGAAGCGACCGAAGAGCTCGAAGAAAATGCTCAAGAAAACGGCAATGTTTCTACTCTGGAAGATGCTGATGATAAGGTGTTGGAAGAATATATACTTCCTCATTCGGCCTTGCTTAAAGATGCTCGTTTTGTGCCGCTCTATGCCGCTTTAAGCTATATAATTGCTTTGCGTTATGAAGACAAAAAGCGTATAGTCTTTTCAGACGCAGCACCCTTAGAAGAAATGGAAGCTTTCTTCAATTATTTGGGCTTTGAATATACGGATAATGCTCTTGTGCGGGCGCATGGTTATCATGACCCGGACTTGGTGTTCACTGCTGATAGCCCTGCGTGGGCGTTGGCCTTTGCTTTAGCAGCAGCAGCGAAGCCGCATATTAAATTGAGCAATCCCGGTATCATGACCAACTTGTGCCCGCAGTTTTGGAACTTGTATAATGCCCTGCCCTCTTTTGACATTAAAAAGAACGTATCGGAGCAAAAACATGATAAACCTGTCAGACGACGAATTATTGCCGCAGACCAAGAAGGAACTGGAGGCGGAGATAGCCCAGATAGAGATAATGCTTGAGGAAAATGACGCAGCCCTGCGTACCTTGCTGGCGGCAGAAGACCCCCAAAGTGGTGTCTTTTACGCACAAGACATTCACTCCTTGCGACAAGAAAAAATGGTGCTCCTTACTCGTAAACAATTGCGAGAGGTGCGCATAAAACGTCTGGCCTATATGGAAGACGAAACTTAAAAAGAAAAGCATCGTCCAGTCCAAATTTTCGGACAGGGGGATGCTTTTTTTATGAGAGTTGGCGACAAAAAAACACAAATTCTGTGTATAAGTGTAGACCCTCTTACTTATAAACGGTGTAATATATGAGCGAAAATACCTATCAGTGGCGACATAAAGATTTGCTTGATGTGACGCAGCTGAGCAAAGAAGACGTGAAGGTCATCTTAGATTTAGCAGCGAACTTTCAAGAAATTAACGAACGCCCCGTAAAAAAAGTACCAACACTCAAGGGAAAAAGCGTGGTCTTGTTTTTCTCAGAAGACAGTACCCGCACAAAAATGTCCTTTGATGTGGCGGGCAAACGGCTTTCTGCCGATACTTTCGCCCTTGGCAAAAGTGGCTCCAGCATAAAAAAAGGTGAGAGCCTTAAGGATACAGGGTTGACCCTACAAGCCATGAATCCTGACGTTATTGTTATTCGCCATACCAGCTCCGGCGCTGCACAATATCTTGCCGAGCTTCTGCCTTGCGGTATTGTTAATGGCGGCGACGGTTGGCATGCCCACCCTACACAGGCCTTGCTAGATTGCTATTCCTTGCGGCAGGTCTGGGGCGAAAATTTTGCCGGTAAATCCTTGCTTATTTTAGGCGATGTGGCGCACAGCCGTGTAGCACGTTCCAATATACATTTGCTCAGCATGTTGGGAGTAAAAGTGCGAGTATGCGCCCCACGCACGCTGCTCCCCGCCGGTATCGCAAACTGGCCGGTGGAAGTGTACAACGATTTGTCCAAGGCCATAGACGGCGTGGACGCCATCATGTGTTTGCGCTTACAACTTGAGCGACAAGAAGCAGGCTTGCTTCCCTCCCTTGCAGAATATTCACGCCGCTACTGTTTGACGCCGCAACTCGTGGCAAAAGCAAAGCCCGATGCTGTGGTTCTACACCCCGGCCCCATGAATAGAGGACTTGAAATTGCAGCACAAGTGGCCGATGCGCCCAATGCCCTCGTTCTTAATCAGGTGAGCGCCGGCGTAGCGACTCGTATGGCGATTTTATATTTATTAGCGCATTTTAGGGGAAATGTAGAGTAGGTTTTTTGTGGGGGGAGGGAACTTTTTGGAAAAAGTTCC
>CAYJHS010000048.1:0-14126 GCA_964369815.1 uncultured Desulfovibrionaceae bacterium | reverse complement strand
CTAGCGCCAAAAAGTTTCCCCCAAACCCCCTTCAAAACGCGCCTACCCCCATTCCCTACGGTAATGAGCTAAACAGGATATTTAAGATAAACAGTTCCAAAAGTACCAGATGCAAGGAAATAAAAAAACGCAGCACCCGCCGTGTATATAGACATACACAAGGGTTCTGCGTTTTTATTACTGACGATGCAGATGGTGCTCTTGGGACTGTTTATCAGCCCATGCACTCAAAAGTTTTCTTAGTGGCTTTACAAATGGGGCAACGCCACTCTTCTGATAAGTCTTCAAATTTTGTTCCGGCGGGTACTTTGCCTCGCTTATCTCCACGGTCAGGGTCATATACAAAACCACAATTAGACACTTGACATCTCCACATATCTTTCGGCTCTGACATAAAATCCTCCATTTAAGGTTACATAAACACATAGAATAAGGCTTCGCATCTACCAAAAAATCACTCGTAGAATACAAGATGTACCCTGTTTTTTCAAGGTATTAATTGGGGCAAAATAAGAAATTATACACAAAAAAAGCCAGAAACTTGTCTACAAAAACACTTTTCTGGCATTTTTAAAAGAATTATATGCATTTTTCAATGATTAATGACTAATTACTTTGCACACAATGAGCGCAAATACCGTCATATTCAATACGTGCCCCAGTAATATGGAAACCGTCCACATAAACATTTTTTGTATTGGGCACAGCTTGCGGCTGCATAACATCCCCCACACGCCCACACTGTGTGCAGCGCACATGTTGATGCCATGAAGTATCAGCATCAAAACGTTTGGTGGTCCCGGCAGACTCTAGCTTAATAATTTCACCAGTTTCTGCCAAAAATTCTAAATTCCGATACACAGTACCTAAACTTATACGTGGCATTTTTTCACGTACAATACTGTACACCTCATCCGCAGTTGGATGAGTTTTCACTTTTCGCAACTCTTCTAAAATAATAGCGCGTTGCTTTGTCATTCTCACTTGACTCACGCAGCACCTCCTTTCGATAATTGTTATCATTAGTAATGAGCTCGGTCAAGAAAAAAGCGCACCAAACAGAAAAAAATTCTCTTTCTCCATACTGGCTTTAGTGAATTATTTTTTCCCCTTATAGAACGCTTGAGGCCAAACATCAAAAATACTATCATTGTAATAAATTACACAGCATCGCTAATTTTATAAAAGTAAGCAGTTGGCACTTGCTCAATACCACAGCTTACGATACACTACAGATGTCCATTCGGGTGATAACATAATATAATGAGTAGATAATTTTTATGGCAAAAAAATATACCATATCTGCACAACATACAAAAATTCATCGCTCCTCTATAGGAAAAAACATGCACTTTTCGGAGCAGAACAGGAGGTAAACATGTCCGAAACACAGCATCCTGCCTCCTCAGCACCATCTGCAACGCATAATCCCGCTATGCAGCCCCCAAGCGCCGCCCCTTCTTCTGGCTATTTCTGGCCTATGCTCTTTTCTTTCCTGCTCGTTGTGGCCATAGCCATACTCTGCTGGTTTATTTTTAAATATACCCAAAAAGCCTCCGAAATCACAGTGCAAGACACACAGATTCAACTTCAAGAATTACAAAACAAAAACAAAATCTTGCAAGCAGAATTGGCAGCATTGGACAAGCTCCTCCTACAAGAGCCCTGCGATATTTTAGCCCTTTTACAAGCGGCACAAGCAAAAGACGGCAGCGGCATTATCAATGGTCTCACCTTGCCCATTTACCTTACAAAGCCACTTGCCCCAAAAGAAAGTGTCACGGAAACAAAAAAATCTGACCCCTCACAAGAAAATGGCAAGATGACGCCAAGCGTCCAAGATGCACCAGAGCCACCACCGTCCCCTCTGCCTAAACAGCAACCAGAAGCAAATGCAGAGGTAGAAATATGACAGGCACGTATATAACAACCTCTCAGCGTTCTGCCATGCGTCCCTTGGCCTGCCAAGGGCTCTTGGTTACCGATTGCTTTCATCAAATTACTGCCTTGCTGAAAGGCTTAAGTACACAACATATGGCCCTGTTAGCAGAGCCCGTGCATGGCAATGGACACCAAGGTAAAGAAAGTATTGACTGGT
Organism: uncultured Desulfovibrionaceae bacterium; assembly: GCA_964369815.1. Lineage (GTDB taxonomy): Bacteria > Desulfobacterota > Desulfovibrionia > Desulfovibrionales > Desulfovibrionaceae > CAYJAD01. The sequence goes on along the minus strand of CAYJHS010000048.1, from coordinate 12,028 downwards.
ACGCTCACCCCTCTTGTACCGATGGACAGTTGCGACCTTTAAGCAGTCTTGAGCCAGAAGAACGTGCTCAGTATTTAGAAACTATCCATGCCTTAGCATTGGACATTCAAAATAAATCTGCTGACCTCTTAGCCCACAACGACGCCCAACACGCCCTGTCGGCAGAAATGTTGCGCCTTGCTTTGCAACACCCCAGCGAAGAAGATATTTGGCTCCTCGGCGAACAGCCCATCGTAGTTAATTGGGGCTTTACTTCTGGCACAGTGGGGGCTCAGCCCGAAGACCTTGTGCGGGCTGTTGCTGCGCCACTGCCGCAAAAAGCAAGCCCCACACAACACATCGGCGCCACCACAGCCAGCACGGTCGCCGCATCGCAAGCGCACAGCCCTCGAGTGTTTAGCGGTTGTCTTCTGTGGCTCTTGCCCTTACTTTTGCTCCTCTTATTCCTCTTCCTTTTGCTCGGTGCCTTTGGCTTTTTACCCTTTGCCCTACCCTTACCCAGCGCTTGTGTACCGGAAAATCCCCACATTGTACCCATCACGGAAGAAGTTAAAAAAGAGCATGACTATAAAAAGCTTATCGCAGAAAAACAGCAATTACTTCTGGCTCGTGCCGCCTTGTGCCCTCCAGACCCCACACAGCAAGTGGTGGCACGGCGCCCTTTGACCGCTCCGCTCTTTGCGCCAACAAAAGAGCCAGAAACACAAGTGGTACCTAAGCGACCATGGGAGTCACCGTTATCTACCCCTGCTATTGAGCAAGGTATAGAAAGCAAGGACGAAAGACCAAGACGAGAATCCAATGACTTGGACATTCCCAAGGATGCCATCAATAAAAATGATATGTCCTTTTTAGAAGGCTGTTGGGTTAGCGATCGTGGTCTTGTCAATTCACGCACTGGCAAGCCCATAACTGTCGAATATTGCTTTAATAAAAAAGGACGCGGGAGCCGCATCATTCGAGAGGCCAATGGAAGAATATGCAAGGGATCGGTCACCACATCTTTCGGTGCCAATGGGGAGCTTTTTATGACGGCGCCCGAAGCTCGTTGCCCACGAGGAACTGCCTACGTTGGACAAAGAGTTCGTTGCACTCGCAATGACGCACGCACCATTTGTCGTGGACGTGAAAATGACTCCGACACTCGATGGGACGCTAAATTTCGCAGGAAATAAATATGGATACAAAACACACCTTTATCAGCCTTATACCCGGCGGTTGCCCACAATTTTTAGACTTTGAAATAGCCATAAGCAGCCTTCCACGGGTGCGCCGTTCCTTCAAAGAAGAAAAGCGTCAAGAAAAAAAGACAGCTACGCAAAAATATGAACACTTTTTACGCTGCCTTGATGACGAAGACGGAACTTTTGTGGATCAATTGGACGGCAAAGTGTGTGAGCCAGACTACAGCTTTGACACACGCAACTGCATAAAAATTTGGCAAGACCATTGGGTGCCCATACCTTTTTTACGCACTCGCGGGCAAAAATGGCCAGACGGAAGCGAACGTTTTGAATATGGCCCTTCCAACTGGGTTCGAGCTCGTTTGACACAAAAAGACAATGACACGCTTGTGCTCACCATTGCCTTTGACACCAACGTGGAAGACTTCCCTGCTCACTCTCCCAAAAGCGATGCGTCAAGCCACGACGGCGAAGAAACATTGCACAGTCCAAGTGCTCATAGTTGCAATGCCATGGACGAACAATATTTTGCCCTCAGCCCTCGAGATGTAGTGGCGCATGGCACCTTTGCTCTGGCCGCCCATGTACGTGATAATGCGTGGTTTTTAAATGCTTCTTGGGTGGATCAATGGTTGCTAAATATTTATGACGCCCATTGTAGCAAGAGCTACAAAAAAAGAGGTTCTTGGAAGGACGAAGAAGAGTTTGCCCTCAAGCATCTTGCAAGTTATCTCACCTGGTTAGAAGTAGTAAAAGAGCCCCTTAGCCATGTGAATGTGCAAGTCATTAATCCTGAGCGTGAACAGCCTGTGGAAGTGGATCTTATCCTTGATATTGGCAACTCTCGCACTACGGGCATCTTGGTAGAGACCTTGCCGGGGCGCATCACCAACCTTAATGACTCATACCTATTAGAATTGCGAGACCTTTCACGTCCGCACATTATTTATAACGATCCCTTTGAAACCCGTATAGAGTTTGCCGAAGCAAGCTTCGGTGACGATGCTTTAAGCCGCCGTTCCGGACGCCGCACTCCGGCCTTTGCTTGGCCTTCGTCGGTGCGTGTGGGAACAGAAGCCGCACGTCTGGCAACGCATGCCGTGTGCGCCGAAGGTTCCACCGGCATGTCCAGCCCCAAGCGTTATTTGTGGGATGAGCGCCCTTGGCAACAGTCATGGCGTTATAACACTGGTGGGCCTCACGTGCCCATGGTCACCCGTGGCCTTTTCCCTCGTCAAGTCAATAGAGAAGGTACCCCCCTGTGTTGCTTTGGCGATGCTTTATTTAGAAACTCCCCTGCCCTACGTGCGCAAGAGCAAGAGCCGGCCTTTGAATCGCTCTTTACCCGCTCTTCCCTCATGCTCTTTATGATGGGAGAAATTTTAACTCAAGCACTGGTTACCATTAACGCCCCTTCCACTCGAGCCAAACGAGAACTTCCTAACATGCCGCGGCGTTTACGGCGTATTATTTTCACCGTGCCCACAGCCATGCCCGTGGCAGAAAAGCGTATTTTCCGCCGCTGGGTCAGCTGGGCAGTGCGTGTAGTTTGGGAAGCACTAGGGTGGAATAAGTGGTATATGGGCTTAAAGGAAAAAGCCGCTCTACACGCGAGCGATTATCGCACAAGCCCACAAGTGCGTTGCGATTGGGACGAGGCATCTTGCTCACAAATAGTATATATTTACAACGAACTTGCCTTAAAATATCACGGAGATGCTCACCACCTCTTTAAGCTCCTTGGTAAAATACGCCCAGAGTATGACAACAAGCCCTGTATGCGCATTGCTTCCATTGACGTGGGGGGCGGCACCATGGATTTGTCCATTGCCACCTATGAACTCGCCAGCGGCGAAGGTGATACAGCGCGTATTATTCCGCATATGGAATTTCGGGATGGCTTTAACATTGCGGGAGATGAAGTCCTACGAGATATGATCAGCCAGCACATCATCCCTTGCCTTACCGATGCCTTTACTCAAGCCGGCGTTACTGAAACCCGCACCCTCATTGGCCTGCTTTTTGGACGAGATGCCATTGGCGTTTCCCAAAAACAACGCAATTTACGTGCTCGCTTTGTACGTCAAGTGGCTGTACCCATTGCCGTGGGCATGTTGGCACTATGCGAACTCCTCTATCAAAACACCACGGAAATACAAGAAAATCATGCGCCTTTCACCTGCCATTTTCGAGATTTTTTCCGCAGTGGTGGCAGCGATGCAGTCACTCTTGAACAAGACGGCACAAGTCCAGAAATAAAAGGAATTCCCTTTGCCATTGTGAGTGATCGCGTAAGCCTGCCGGACTCTTTCTTCTATGCCATGCCGCAAAAACATATCTTGCATGAAGTGGAAGAATGCGTGAAAAGTTTCTTGCCCGCCGGATGCGATTTTTCCCTTATGGATGTGGAGTTACGTATTAATCCAAGCGCAGTCGAAAGCACCATACGCACCACCCTTGGCCCTGCCTTGGCGGCACTGTGTGAAATGGTACATATGCTCGAGTGTGACATTCTCCTGCTTACCGGTCGCCCCAGCGCATGGAATGGTATCGTAGCGCCGGTGCTCGCAAAACTCCCTGTGCCCATGCACCGCATCTTACCCATGCGCCAATACCATGTGGGTAATTGGTACCCCTTTGCTGACGTGCATGGACGCATTACCGACCCCAAAACTACAGTGGTAGTGGGTGCCATTTTGTGCGCCCTTGCCGAAGGACACCTTGAAGGTTTTTCCTTTGATGTGGCAAGCTTGCAACTTTCTTCCACGGCTCGATATGTGGGAGAGATGGACATTAACGGTCAATTGCGCCGCCCCAAAGTGTGGTTTGAAGTGGACGTAGATGACAAGGACAGTGTAGAATTTGAGCGCATTGTCAATTTTGGCGGGCCACTGCCCATCGGTTACAGGCAGGTAGACGCCGACCGCTGGCCCTCTACACGCTATCATTTGCTTACTTTTAGCAGCGAAGCCGCTCGTCGTCGCGCTTCGGGACGACTGCCCTATCAAGTGGAAGTGCGTCTTTTTGTATCAGAAATTTGGGATAGTAAGGAAGACAGAGACGAAGGAGAATTTTCCATTGACTGCATTACCGATAAAGACGGCAATGAAGTAAATAAAAAAGACCTTGATATACGGTTGCAGACCTTGCCCCTCGATGAAGGGTATTGGCTAGACACAGGAATTATAAGTAATACTTAGGGAAGTGCTGATTTATTATGATTTACTGGGGAGGGGAATTTTTTTTAGGGAAAAAAAGTTCCCCTCCCAGACCCCTCCCCTCAAAAAAACCCATTGCGGCAATACTTTGTTGTTTTAGATACATGGCGGCGCATGTGAAATTTTCGGGGAAGTAAGGAAGCTGGAGAAATTATATGCTGACAGAAGATAAAAAACTTGCAGAGCAGTGTGCAGCGCTTGAAAAAAATACCCAACGCGCCATGCATTGGCTTGAGCACAACAAAGCCTATGTGGGCAAGGAATACCAAAGCATATTGGCAGAGTTGCGTCGTGCCGGACGTGCCTTCCATAAGTGCAATGTGGCAGCAAAACGCAAAATGTGCGTGGGGGTTTTTGGCCCAAGTCAAGCAGGAAAATCCTACCTTATTTCTACTCTTGCACGAGACAGCAAGGGTAATCTTCTGGCTAACTTTAGCGGTCAATACCACGACTTTATAACTGAAATAAACCCAGAAGGCGGCAAGGAATCCACAGGACTTGTCACACGCTTTACCACCACTGCGCCGGAAAATCTCCCCGCAGGGCATCCAATCCGTCTGCGTTTACTTACAGAGTGTGACATTGTTCGGGTTCTGACCAATACCTATTATGCCGATTGTGAACACAAAGAAAGCCCGAGCCAAGAAGCTCTACTCACAGACATGCAAAAACTTGAGTCGCTATACAGCCAAAATCATAATAATGAAGTAAGTAGCGACGATATGGAAGAATTGCGGGAATACATTTTACGTAATTTTGCCTCACGCCCACGGGTGCAACTCTTACAAAAGGCCTATTTTGAACGTGCTACGGAACTTGCACCCGGGCTGAATTTGCAAGGGCGTGCTAAGCTCTTTTCCTTACTTTGGAATAAGTTAGAGCAGTTTACAGAACTGTACCTCGCCTTATGTGCGGTATTACAATCCTTAGCTTTTGCGCAAGAAGCCTATTGCGCCATTGAGGCCCTCATCCCACGAGAACGTAGCGTCATTGACGTGACACTCTTGCAAGGACTTTTGCAGCAAAAAGAACAACATACTGATGTACTACACCTTGTAGGCAACAATGGGCTTGAAATTGACGTGCCCCGCACTTTAGTAACGGCTTTGACGGCGGAAATAACCATCCCCATGAGCGAAAAGCCCGACGACTTCTTTGACCATACAGATTTACTAGACTTTCCCGGTTACCGTTCTCGCTTAAAATTGGAAAATATCCACCAAGAGTTAGAACGCCAAGGCATGTTGGAAAATCTTTTTTTACGAGGCAAGGTGGCTTATCTTTTTGAACGCTATTGCGCCGAAAAAGAGCTTACCAGCATGCTCCTATGCATTGGCCCCGGCAATCAAGAGGTGCAAGACCTCCCTCGGGCCGTACAACAGTGGATTGCCACCACTCACGGCGAAAGCCCCGCACGTCGTGCGGCCTCTGGTACCACACCGGCACTGTTCTTTGTGCTTTCCAAGATGGATATGGAATTTGAGAAGAAAAAAGGCACCCCCTCTGTGGAGACACGCTGGACTACCCGTTTCCAATCTTCTCTCTTGGACTTTTTTGGCAAAAATGATGACTGGCCTACCAATTGGGACGGGAAAAAAGCCTTTGATAATGTATTTTTGTTGCGTAATCCCAATTTCCGATTTGAAGCTATATTTGACTTTGAGGGCGACAAAGAAAGCGGCATTCGTGCTGACCAAGTAGCGTATGTAGCGGAAGTGCGGGAAGCATTTTTGCAGTCAGCAGTGGTGCAACGACATGTTTTTAATCCACAACAAGTCTGGGATGCTGCCATGCAGTTGAACGATGGTGGAATCAGTCTGCTACGTGCGGCCTTACGCCCCTTATGCAATCCTTCCCTTAAGCGACAACAAATCGCCGTCACTCTTGCCCAAAGCATAGAAAGGCTACAGTCCATTTTACAACCGCATTGGCGCAGTGACGACCAAGAAGAGGAAAGAAAACGCAAAGATACTCTGGCCCGCAGCATTGCGGTTATTCTTTCAAAAATCATTGAATTTCAGCGCTTTGGTGAGTTTTTACGTGCTTTTCTTATGGTGGATTATGACTTGCACACCCTATACTTCAAAAGTGAACAAGTACGGCTTTTTCAAGGAGAGAGCGCCACGGCTGCGGTAGGTGCTCGAGTTAATTCTCAAAGTTTACTCAATGATGTTTTTGGAGACTTTACCGAAAATACACCGGCAGAAAATGCACCGGCAGCAAATGAAAAGCCCTATGAAGACGAAGCATCTCGCTTCACCGACATTGTCTTACAACACTGGATTAAACAAATGCGGGAGCTCGCCGGCAATGTTAAGGCACAACAATACTTCCGTTTTCCTGAACGAGAATGGGGACTCATGATACATGAGCTCATTACTGCCGTCACTCGTCTTGGGCTACCCACCAAGATGACAGAACAGCAAAGACTTGTGTCCGGCTATGGTAATGTAGCACGGGAGAAACTTGTCTGGAAGCAAGTCAGCCTTGCCGCTGATACTCTTAATGCCTTCATTTGCTGGTTAGGCTTTGATCCCCGCTTTACTAGTGCGGCAGAAAGAACTATCTTAACCCAAGGGCGCAGTATCACGCTTTTCGCACCTCCTGCGGCAAATACTTTTCCAAGTATTCCGGAGCAAGCACCCACCTATGACCGTAATTACTATGTGGACTGGCTCAGAGCTTTTGTGTATATGGTGCAAGAAAACGTGCAAGCTCACGCCCATGACGGACTTAATAGAGAACAAAATGCCGAGCTTGGTCATATTTTAGCAAACTATACAATACCCAGCGTTTATTAATACAAAGAAGGATTATTATGCCCGCAACATTTATTCCAGATATGCAAAAAGGCCCAGGAAATGGAATTATTATTATAAAACCCATGACGTGCGAAGCCGCTCCTTCCTTTGCCATCTATCGCTCTTCGGACCGCCTATGCCTATCCCCCGAAGGCTGGCAAGGGGCCGAAGTGTATCTTGCGCCTACAGCTTGGAATTGCCATGACGATGCCCTGCTCTTGGCAGTTGACGAAAACATCGTCAATTATCTCGATAAATTATCTACATATAAAATTGTTACACGCATAGGCGATAAGCGAGAGGCCTTTACCCTAAGCATTGAAGACATTATCCAAACCAGTATTGCCGGCGGGCAAGGAGTGGGTACCGTGATAGAGCCAGAACCGACACAAGCTGTGGCGGAAGATACAACACCTGAAGAAGCTCCGGTACACCCAACACGCCACATGGAAACACCGAGCGAAGAACATCCCGCAGAAGCTCCAAAGGAAGCACCGCTTACCAAGATGCCGCCGCCCATCCAAAGCATGGAAAAAATAGCCATGCCCGCACCACAAAATACACAACACAATGCTTCTGGTAAAAAGGGAGCCTCCTTACTCATGGTACTCTTGGTGTTGGCACTTATAGCAGGTGTATTTTGGTGGTTTATGCAACAAGGCAAAGCCCCCTCACCTACTGAAAATACACAAACAAAGGAAGCTACCGACAATACAGTGAACGGGCAAACAAAAAAGCCGGAAACAGCACAACAAGAGCAGCCCACAGCCACACAAAGCAGTTCCGCCGTGGAAAGCGCCCGTGCCCTTTTGCGTAAAAACGACACCGGGGCCGCCAGTATGAATCTTGCTAATACCCTTAAAGAGGCCGCTAAAGCTGACCCCATAGCCCAAGATGCTGGCTTCCTCCTTATAGAAGATGCAGCCCAAAAAGGCGAGCTTAACGCCATGCGTGAATTAGCCATATTCTACGACCCCAGCATCACAAGCGCTAAGGGAAGCATCACCCCTGACATTGAGCAAGCGCATATGTGGTATACGAAGGCCATAGCCGGCGGTGACGCTCAGGCCAAAGATCTCCTCGCAACCTTGCGCACATGGGTAGAAAAAGCAGCCAACGACGGAGACAGGACAGCACAACACTTGCTTGAAAGATGGTAACACATGGGGGAAATATGATGCACTCTCACATACGTTCGCCTTTGAAATTGAGCTTGACCCTCTTGCTGTGCATACTCTTTACAAGCACGCCAAGCCTTGCCCAAGAGGTATTAAACATTTGTATTGTCAACAATAAAGCCCCTTATAGCTTCAAAGAAAAAGGTAAGTGGTACGGCTTTGATGTGGATATTTTTAACAGGCTCACTCTTCCTACAAAACATCAATTTGTAGAAACAGATTTTGCGGTGGCACTAGCCATGCTGGAGCAAGGGCAATGCAGCATGCTTATCCCAAGCGTCAAAGTCACTGAGGATATACACAAGCGCTTTCTCACAACTACGCCGCATTTGCACTCTGACTTGCGAGCGCTGGTACTCAAAGATAGCCATATTCAAAGCGTGCCCGATTTAGAATACTGCACCTTGGGCGTCCTTAAAGACAGCACCGCAGAAGATTTCGTCTTTGAGGAAATGAAGGATTCCACCATTTTAGCCCTCACCAGTGAGGATGAAATCATTAAGCTTTTACTCACCGGCGAAATTGAAGCTATGGTGGGCAGTAAACAGCTTTTACAAAAAAGTGCCAAAAAGCATCCAGAACTCAAGATGCTTGAATATCAATTAAAAAATGAACAAATATCCTTTATTTTTTCTAAAAAAAATGCCACCTTGCGAGATATTGTCAATGCACAGCTCTTGCGCTTGCAAAGTGATGGTGTTTTGTCACACTTTTACCAAAAGTGGATTGAAGAATAAATTTTTATTTCAATATATTGGAGTATAACATGCCTAGACATTTTTTTCTTTTATTAAGTATAACCTTTTCTCTTCTCTTTGCGACACAGGCCGCTGCCGCCACACCGCTCTTGCAAGAAGGAAAAAAGACTATATATCAGCGCATTGTCACGCACCCCGGAGCCAACATTGTCCAAAGCCCCAGTGCCGATGCCGCCATTACCAAGGCCAACGTCATCCCCTTCAGCGTGCTCTATGTCTATGCCCGCAAAGATAATTTTATACAAGTTGGCCCCCTTGGAAACGCCCCACTAGGCTGGATTGCCAAGGAAAAAGCCACCGACTGGAACCAATCCCTCACCTTGCTACTTACGGAGCGTCGCTTCCGTAATCCGGTGCTTTTTTTCAAATCTGAATCAGCACTTAAAGAAATTTGCCAAGTGCCGGACATGGCAGAGCGTTTGCGTAAAATCCAAGGAGCTGTTACTGCCAATGACGACGCTTTATTACAAAAAGAGCAAGTCATTGCCGCCGAAAGCAATCAGCAAGAGGGAAATATTGCCGCCGATCGCTTTTATCTCATGCCCATCCTTGCTATGAACGATCCCTTTGAAGGTGTAAAATTCCTTAAAGTTGCCTCCATTGACCCTGGCAATGCGCAAAACACCATACAAAGCAATACACAAGATGCTGGCAATGACAGCACCGGTTCTGCCAATCTTAAGCCACGCATGGCCATTGCCTTTGTTATTGACACCACCATTTCCATGCGCCCCTACATTGAGCAAAGTCTTGATGTAGTGCGCACCGTGTATGATAAACTACAAAACTCCAAGCTTAGCGACAACGTGGCCTTTGGCGTAGTGACCTTTCGTAGTAATCCCGAGGCAAGCCCCGGCACAGAGTATGAAAGCCAAGTCATCAGCGACCTGACCACAGCAAAAAATCGCCATAGCCTCGAAAGCAACCTCGCCAAAGTACGAGAAGCCAGCACTTCCACACACACTTTTCGAGAGAACTCACCCTCTGGTGTAAAAACCGCCCTTGATAGCCTTAGCTGGGATGATTACCCAACCCGTCTTATTATTCTCATTACTGATGCCGGCCCCTTACAGGTGACAGATCCCTATTCTACCATTAAAATGGATATGCCAGAGCTTGCTGACTATGCCCGCACTAAGGGCGTGCGTATTCTTGCTTTGCACATCAAATCCCCCAAGGGGCAAGACGACCATGCGGAAGCCGAAGCGGCTTACAAAAGTTTGACCAAGGATGCTGAATTTTCAAATTATTTATCAATAGCGGCGCAAACACCCACGCAAGGAGCTAAAGAGTTTAAGAAAATTTCCCTTACCCTCACCGAAGGTGTTGTGAACATGGTACGTATGACTCTTGATGGCAAGCTTGTTACCAAGCCCGATGCCAAAGCAAGTGCCTCTACCCCCGAAGCCATGGCTCAAAATCTTGCCGCTAATCTTGGTTATGCCATGCAGCTTGACTATTTAGGTAAGCTTAACGAAGTACGCGCCCCATCGGTGGTGGACTCATGGATTGCCGACATGGATTTGCAAAAACTTGCTCGTGGCAACCAAGCCGCCACCGTGGAAGTAGCCGTGTTGCTCACTAAAAATCAACTCAATGACTTAAGCACCCAACTTAAAATTATTATTGATAATGCTGAACGCACTAAGAAAACCGACGCCAAGGACTTTTTCCAAGGTATTCTCTCTGCTTCTACCCGTGCGGCCCGTGACCCCAACAGCCCCATGCCGCAAGGGAAAAATTTAGCGCAGATGGGCGTGCTTGCAGAGTTTCTCGACGGTCTACCTTACAAAAGTGACGTCATGCTCCTGCGTGAAGAAGACTGGTACCGCATGAGCATTGGTCAGCAAACAACCTTTATTAATAGACTAAAATCACGTCTGGCTCGTTATGAAGAATACGACAAAGACAGCAGCCACTGGGAAAGCTTTGGGGCTACCAATGCCGGTGACTGGATGTATCGAGTGCCTTTGAACATGCTTCCTTAGTGACTTTTGCCTTAACTTAGCAACAAAAATACCTGTTGATTATTCGCTACCTATGAGGATATTGCAAAAATGCTGGTGTCAATTTCATCGACACCAATTGCATTTTGCAACATCCTCATAGGTAGCTTACTCGGTTTTATAACGCATAATCCTTGCAGTATGCAAAATAAAGCTTCTCACTGGTATAGTATGAAAATACAATTGGCATCGATGTAATTGATGCCAGTATTTTTATGCTATACCAGTGAGAAGCGCAATAAAATAGCTATTCCTGATGCTATACTTTATTATTTAAACATACGAACAATAGCCCACGCCATATTATTTTCAAGAGTTCTGGTGGCGTCATATTCATTCATAGTATAACCGATACGTTGCATAAGCGTTGTGGAATACCTTTGCCCTGCCCTTTCCCGTACAGTCACATTGGCACTCATTTGCCACACATAATCAGGGTAGGAGTTATAACGGCTTTGTTGCGCACTCAAGCCCACACCAAGGCCGGTCATGCCGCCTATGCTCATGCCTACAGCTGCGGCACCTCTATACCCCGTCATTGCCCCTATGCTCCCACCAATAATAGCACCAGCTATGGCAGGCACCACAGCTGGTGGCGCCGAAGAAGCTTGCTGGCCGCCTAGGGGCACCGCTTGCACACCATACGCACTGACATAAATGGTATAATCTGCATTGCGGGGCGTCATAACTTCACGTACACCTAGTTCACTTTGCAAATAGGACACGAGGTTATGATGCAATTCACCACGAGCAGGGCCATTCTTATCTACACTCACATACACGGTGGCATTAGGAGCAATGGCTGGCATTTGCACAGAAGGCGCATAGGGGTTAGCGTCATACGATCCATAAGGGGTGTTCTGTTTTGTTGAGGTACACGCAC
>CAYJHS010000047.1:0-14289 GCA_964369815.1 uncultured Desulfovibrionaceae bacterium | reverse complement strand
GGGGCACTTTTGTTCACAAAAGTTCCCCTCCCCCAGAAAAAGTCTTCCCCAGAAAAAGTCTAAAACTATAACAATTATAAGAGTTTTTCTATGTTCCAGCTTTCTTCTTCGGCGGTTTTTTGTGCAAGGCTACCGCCTAGTACGCAGATGTGTCCTTCTTTTTCTACTGCATCCATAGCATGGGCAAATTCGTGGAAATGTTCTTTCTTGGTAGAGAGGATTTCGTCACGCATTTGTTGGCGGGCTTCGTCGCTATCTTGGCAAAGGTAGCGGCTGAGGGAGGCGCTACCTTTGGCGTCGGGGAGTAGGTAGGTATCCAGCTCGCCGATGGCACCGACAATGGCGCTAGATAGGGTGCGGGCATCGGGGTCAAAGGCGCGTAGGTAGGTGGCGGTGGCATCGTAGGTGGCAAGGGTGCCTTTTACTGCTGGGTCGCGGTAGGAGGCTTGCACAAAGGTACCACCAAAGCGGTCAAGAGTGCAGAAGGCGCCGTAAGCACCGCCAAGTACGCGTACTTTTTCCCAGAGGTGTCCCATGCGTAAGTGACGCAGGATGACGTGGATAGAGCCGTGATATTTATAGCCAAGTTGGTATAAGTTTGCGCCTTTCGCCACATAGTTAATTTGTGATGGGGCAATGAAGGCTTCGGCTTTGGGCAGTGCTTGTTTTTGCCATTGGTGTTGCATGGAAGTTTGGGCAGCCTTGGGGAGTGCGTTCATGAGCTGTGCACCTTTGCTTTCTATTGTACTGAGGGTGCTGGCGTCGGCGGTACTGTTCATGAGGCAGGCATTTCCATTGACAATGAGGGTATATAGCTCTTGCAGATCGGCAAGAAGTGATGGCCATTCTTCTTCTGCTTTTTGTGTCAAGGTTCGTAAGGTTTCAAGGTAGCTGATGCCGCCGGTGAGTTCTTCTAGCCAGCCGGTTGTTGTATAGTTTGCACGGATGCGTGAAGATATGGCGGCATGCCCACCTGCCACAAGGCCGTGTTCTAGGCGAGCTTTGGACTCCAGTAACATTTGGCTTATGCGATCTTGCTGATTGAAATTGGGTTCGAGTAGTACCTCTTGTATGATATCAAAGAAATCATCAAGCTTGTCACGTACGGCTTTGCCGCCAATGGAAAGGTAGGCTAAAGGGGCACTGTTGCTGTCAGTGGCAAAGAAAGCTCTTGCGCCGACACCGCCGGTTTTTGCAGCCATACGCATGCCCATTTGTACAAAATCATGCTTTTGAGTGCCCATTTCTATGAGTGCCCGAGAAAAGAGGGGTAAGAGGGGGAGCAAGCGTGCGGGCACAGCTTGTAAGGGTAAGAGTAGGCTCATATAGGCAACGCCAGAGGTGTCGATGTCGTGAGCAATGAAGTTTTGCGTGCCATTAACCTGCCTGACTTCAATGGGAAGGGGAGTGTTTTGCAATGGTAAGTCTTCCACGCCTACGCAGGGGATGGTGGCAAGTGCTTCTGGACTGTCGGCTTGCTCTTGAATTTTCCGTAATCGTTCTGTTTCTTTGACAAGTTCTTGGCGCTCTGCGGAGGAGCAGGCAGCTTGAATGCGAGCAAGTTGGGCCCGTTCTTCTTCTTCTCGTTGTGCTGCAAGGTTGGCATCAGGGAGTAGGATAACGGTGCTGCGGTGTTCGTTGTTTAGGAACCATTCTTTGAGGCAATTTTCAAATACTTTTTCTCCTTTAGCAAGGCGATCTTTGATTTCTGCCAGTGGTGCTTCCCATGCTAATGGAGCAAGGGGGTCGCCGTCATAGAGCCAAGTGGAAAGGCTTTGAATCATGGCGGAAAGGCCACGAGGGAACCGTCCTGAATTATTTTCACGTAGACTAAATTCCACGCTGTTTACTGCTGCTTCGATGGCTTCGGGGGCAATGCCTCCGGCGTTTATGTCGGCGAGCTCTGCCAGCGTTTCGTGGATGAGCATTTCCGCTTCGGAAAGGTCTCGGGGCTTAACACCTTTAAGTCCAACAGAATAATACATTTGACGCAAATCGCTTTCAAGGCCAATGCCGGTGGTGTCTTCGCCAAGGCCTGATTCAATGAGTGCTTTGCGTAGAGGAGAGCCGGGTAAGCCTTCTAGTATATGTTCAAGCATTTCAAGAATAAGGGCATTGGTGCTGTCTGCTGTTTCGCAAAGAAGCCAGTTTACAGTAAAGAGCGCTTTGTTATTTTCCTCGCTACTAGCATAGGGTACTTCGATATGTCGTGGCATATCTAGTGGTTTTTGTAGAGGAATTTCAGAGTGAGCTTTTTGCGCAGGGGCAAGAGGTTCAAAGCGAGCCAGCTCTGCTCCCACGATTTCTAAACGGGTGTCCTCATCATCATCACCCCAAAAGAAGAAGCGAGCGTTGGAGGGGTGATAGTAGGAGGTGTGAAAGCCTTTGAAGGCATCATACGTCAGGGTCAAAATACTCTTGGGATGTCCGCCTGAATCAAGACTATAGAGCATGTCTGGAAACATAGACTGTTGAGATTGTTCACTCAAAATGGAGTCAGGGGAGGAGTAGACCCCCTTCATTTCATTGTAGACCACACCTTTAAAGGGCCATGCGGCATCGGGGCTTTCAGCTTCTATGTGCCAGCCTTCTTGGCGGAAGATGTCTTCGCTAATACGAGGGTGAAAGACGGCGTCAATGTACACATCGATGAGATTATAAAAATCCTTGGTATTGGTGCTGGCTACGGGATAGCAGGTTTTATCAGGGAAGGTGAAGGCATTTAAGAAAGTTTGCAAAGAGCCTTTGAGTAGTTCGACAAAGGGCTCTCTTACAGGAAATTTTTCTGAGCCGCAAAGGACGGAATGCTCTAAAATGTGTGCCACACCGGAAGAATCGGGCGGCGGTGTGCGCAAAGTAATGCCAAAGCACTTATTTTCATCATTATTAATAATAGAAAGTACTTCAGCGCCGGTGGTATTGTGTCTGTAAAGTTTTGCAATACCAGAAACTTCTTGCACTTTTTCTTCACGTAATAAGGTAAAATCTTTTTTATACATAGTCACCTTCTTGGGTATAAAGTTAAAAGAGGGGCACTCTTGTAAAAGACTACCCCTCGCAAATTCATTGAATTTGTTTTCTCACATCCTGAGATGTAAGAAATTTTATTTACTTGATAAAATAACGTCCTCAAGGGTGCGCTTGGGGACATGGTGTACATTGTTTTCATCCCGCCAATACATAAAGTCGTCAGCCTTTTTCATGGCAGCAAGCTTTCTTTCTTCCTTTTCAATGCCAAGGCCGAGAAGAAGAGCAATTTCCATATCAGCAGGAACATCTAGTATTTTATGTACTTCTGCTTGCTTGAAAGAAGCTAAGATGCAGCATCCGATGCCTTTACTTTGAGCGCCAAGCTGTATGGTTTGTGCGGCAATGCCAGCATCAAAATGTACTAGTTTATTAGCACCTTCCGGGGTAAGAATCGCAATGTAACCCGAGGGGCGTTCGCCTTCAATGGGGCCTCCCCACTTTAAGGCCGCAGCCCAAAGAGTATGGGGGAAAATGCTAGCGCACACTTCTTCGCTGTGAGCAATACCATAACGTAAAACTTGTGCATTACGAGCGCAAGGAGCAACACGAGCTAAATCTACTAACCACTCCAGCGCTTCTTTGCCAATTCTTTGATCTTGGTGAAAACGACGGCAAGAACGAGCCTCTTGTACTAAACTTTGAAAATTCATATGTAACCTCTAGATTTATATATTAATGTGCTATCAAGCAATGTATTAAACAGGCTCTTTTGCTTATGATGCGCGTGTCAGCTTAAAAGTTAAAGTGAAAAGGTGATGGAAAAAGTCAACATATTCAACAAAAACATTGTCGGGAACTTTTATGCGTGCCGGGGCAAAATTTAAAATACTGCGGACCCCTGCCTCAATTAAATGGTCAGCAGCTCTTTGTGCTCTTTCCGGCGGTGTGGCAATGATACCCATTTCAATATCAAGTTCGCCAACTTTTTCTTTGAGGCGACGAGTACACATGACCTCAAGATTAAATATTTTTTCGCCAATCTTAAAAGGATCACAATCAAATGCGCCCACAATATGAAAGCCTTTTGCCTTAAATTCTGTATGGTTGAGAATGGCTCTACCCATGTTCCCAACACCTATGAGGGCTAAATTCCACTTTCTAGCAATGCCTAAGGCGTCGGAAATACACGCAATAAGTGCTTTAACGTAATACCCTACACCACGTACTCCAAACTCCCCAAAAAAGGCCAAATCTTTACGCACCTGTGACGCATTCACATCACAAGCTTTTGCTAGCGGATCGGAAGAAATAACCTCAACCCCATCTTGCTCAAGGTGTTCAAGTACTTGCAAATATACAGCAATTCTCTGTATAGTGGCTTTTGGAATATGGCTATTTTTTATCTGATTCATTCAAAATCCTTTGTTGTCTAAAAAGTAAAATCCCTTTAATGCCAAAATGTAGGTTGACGTTATTGCTATAAAATATTTTTGTCAATGGAAGAATGAAAGCCTTTTTTGTAATTTCATAGCATGGTAGCCCAAAAAGTAATAACTCTTGGTAATTCAAGGGGTAAAGGTTTTATGGAGCAATGACGCTTGCCTCTAAGTACGAAAACTATAATTGCATTCTTATATCATTAAGAAAAGTAAAAAGGCTTTAGTCTTATTGCATACTAAAGCCTTGAAAGTACAAATAAACGTGTTTTTAGGGTTTTTGCTGTGGTTTGACAGCCGTGATGGAAGTAAAAATACGTGAGCGTTTGCAAAGTTTCTCTTGGGTATGCCAATTTTGCTCTTCAGTATAGCCAATGGTGATATTTTTGCCCATAAAACTCTTGATAAGTGCTAATTGCGTAGAAAAATCATGAGCGTCCTTAGCTAAGGATATACTTTGTGCACTGCCTTTTATAGTAATGATGAGCTCCACCTGGCCGTCATTATTTTCTTCTATTTTTTCAAGAACTCCGGTGACGGATGAAGTACCCAGAGTTTTTTTCACACACTTACTGTAATTACCGGCTTGTAAGCTACGCATTTTGCAGGGGCTTGTTATATCAAGAGGAATGTCAAAACCATGATCGGTGGGTATCACAGTGATAGTAGTTTTTTCCTTATCGCTGAGTGGTTTACATATATAACCTTTGCCCTGCGGAGTGCAAATACCAGAAAAAGGACAAGATGCCTTGGAGGTTAGGCCAAGGTTTTTTAAGGTGAGATTAAAGGCGTCGGGCATATTTTCCACTTCGCTAATGACAGCAGAGCCACTTATGCCCTTGGCATTATGAATGTAATTTCCTATGAGTGAGTTTTTTATGGCAGAAAGAGTCTGGATGCGGGTTACTCTTTTTTCCCGCACACATGCTCTGTCATGCTCACCCCAATATTGCTCGTCCACAAAGCTGACAAAAACGTCCTTACCAACGAGTGATTTAGCGAGGGCACTCTGGTCAATACCGATGCGCATGGGTATTTCCTTATTATCGCTCTTTAAGATGACATGCGTAAACATAAAATCTTCTTCGTTCACTTCTTGTAGTTTTGCAGACATGCTGGAACTTTCAAAGATTTTATTATCGCATTTTTCATACTTTCCCGACATAAAGCCTTCATAGGTGCAAGTATTAGTGGGATTGTTGAGTACTAAAAAGCCCTTATCTACTGGAATAAGTTCAAAATATTCCTCAGGGTTTTGTTCTTTGTCAAAAGTATTGCATATAAATCCGGTGCCTTCTGCATAGCAGTCGCCGGCAAATTGACAATTTTTATCTAATGTATTGCTATAATTATTTAAATGTATGTTAAAGGCAGACTTAGAGGTGAAATCAGGCTCAATAAAGGCATAACCCTTTAGGTTGCTGTTGGCATGGCTGTAACCGCCTAGCAACTTTGCTTCTGGTTTTGTGGCGTCTTCCACAGTAAGGATTTCTTTGGAGCGATTACAAAATTTCTTTTCTGCATTCCAAATTTGATTTTGGTTATAGTGCACAAGGACATTTTTTCCAATCATATTTTCTAGGAATTCTGCTTGTTTTTGGGTGATAAACTCTAATGATTCAGCACCGTCATCATTAAAGCGTACAATAAAAGTGGTGTCTTCATGGATAATTTCCATGGGAACCACCACCATGGTTAAAGGCCCACTTGTTTCTGCGGTGCAACGTGTATAATCGCCGGACATAAAGCCGCGCACCCCGCATAACAAGCTAGGATTTTGCGGAATCTTAAAGCCCCTGTCTGTCGGGACAATTTCCACGACGGCTTCCATGCCCTCGGGAGCGTCCTTAATGGGGCAGATGTATTTATTTTCTGTAAGGGTGCAACTTCCTTCATATTCGCAAAGATGTAAGGCTTGTACATTAACGGTATTTAAGAAAACGTGTACATTGTTTGGGATAGTATTGTCTTGGCGAATGCGCACGCTACCCTTCATCCCTTCTGATTCATAGACATAATTTCCTAGGAAGCCATGAGCAACGCCTTGGGGGATGTTGGAGATTTCTGCATTTTTTCTGATAAAATCTTTTACTTCTTGTTTAACTTCACCTTTAAAGCTGGCTTTTATGTCCTTGGATGCAAGAGGAGCCAGTTTCTTTTTGTCAAAAGAAATAAGGAAAGTCTTATCTGCATCTTCAAAAGAAAAATGTGTAGGATTTGTTGTGTTTTTACGTAAAAATACGGTAAAAGTCTGACTTTGCAATATTTGTGGAGAAGCGCCGAGGGCAGCCTTAAAATGCTTAATAAAGTATCCTTTTTCCTTGGTGACATCTATTTTTTTAGCGGGAACTTGCAGGGTGAGTGCCAGCGTACCCTTTATTTGCATAAGGGTATTGTCAAATTGCAGGTTCGACAAGCGTGCAGTCAAAATTGGTGAGTGTTTAATATTGTAAGAAAAACCCAGATTTTCATAAAATGGCGCCCGATAGTTGTATATGCTTTCTTCCCCTAGAAGAATTTTATCAAGGGTATAGGCAAAAATTTTACCGGCTTTGCCTTGCTCAGACAGTATAGGCAATGTAATGGGCTTATTTTTAAGAATATTTTCCAGTTGGAATGTGGTTTGTGCTGTACTGTTTGTTTGATTTTCACCCTTGTATAAGTACGATATTTCATTGAGTTTATAGTAATTTTTGTCGGCATTAACGGTGAATGTCAGCAGGAGATCAAGGGAAAACTGTGAATCCTTGAGGGCAGAAAGCATTCTTTGGGCAATTTCTGGATCTTGAATATGTAAATCGCGCAAGTGTGATTTGACGGCTTCTTGTGTATTATAGGTGCATTGATAGCTGACAATGTCTTCGCCATCATTATTGGTGAAAGTATCCCAATCTCCATCTTTGCAAAAAGTGTAGCTATCTAATATATTTTCAATGGATCTGTTGTCAGTACCACCTTGAGGGAAGTTTCCTTCTTGTACGAGGGTGATTTTACTGTCGGAAAAAAAAGCCCATGCGTGCACGGGAGAAAAGAGAAAAATGGTGCATAATATCGGTAAAAAATATAATGTTTTCAGCTTCATGTATATCTCCTTGGGAAAATATCATATTTGTTAAAATAACAATGCTTGTATAAGCCTGTCAATCAAATTGTTTTTGCTTAACGGATGCACCAAAAATGTGTTTTGCTAAGGGGTATCAGTGGCTTTGGGGCTTTCTTTTTCTTCTTTTTTGGCACCACTTTTTTTATAGTTCCCCTGCATAAAGCCTCGAGCACCGCATAATAGCGTTGGATTTTCCTGAATGGAAAAGCCTTCGTCTGTTGGGATAAGCGTAAAACGGGCGGTGTCTTCTTGGCACACATAGCCAAAGGGGGCAGTATCTGCAGCTATACACATGCCTTCAAAGGAGCATGTGTGCATAGAGTCTGTGTTCAGCGTGCTTAAAACTACGTGGATATTTTTCCCTTTAGCGACAATGAGAGCACTGCCTTCTTGACCGGGTTCTGCGTAAATGTATTTTCCGGACGCAAGAGAGGTGACGCTTTGTTCCAGATTATTTTGCGCAGAGCCAGTAAGGGATAGTGTCAGTGGGCGGTTGTGGAGAATGTCTTGAATAAGTGCGGGAATAAGGGCAGAGTCACTAGGGAGTTCTTTATTATCATAGACATAGCCCATATGGCTGATATGAAAACTTTTTTTGTCAGGGTTAAGGATGAATTTTATGAGAAAATCCACACTGAAACCAGAGTTTTGCATGGCTGAGAGTACGCTATTTTCCACTTCTGTGGCTTGCATATTTTTTTCTGCAAGGGTTTTTTTGATGGCTTCGGCACTGTCATATGTGCATTGATAGGTGACAACTTTTGTAGTTTTGTTGTCTTCGATGTCCCATTGACCGTCTTTACAAAAGCTATATTTTTCGAAGTTTTTTTCTATGTTGAGTGAATCTTTCTTGGTGAATGTTCCTTCTTTGACAATATCGATCGCACTATCTTCAAAAAGGCCAAAAAATGCATATGCTTTTGGGGTTAAGCCCAGTTGGGTAAGTAATAGACAAATAAGCATTAGCATTTTGAAAAAAGCATATTTTTGCATAAAAATTCCTTCTTGAAAATAGTATAGTTAGCATAAGGAAACTACCTTCTCTCTTATAAAAAATCAAGGCAATAGCATAAAAAAAACGGCGTTACCGAAGTAACGCCGTTGTATGTTGTTCTAATGAACTTTTAGAATAAGCCGGGGTTCAATTGTACCAATATGGTGGCGATGATGCCCACAACGATACCGTAGAATATGAAAGGCCAGAAGGTCTTTTTAAGTACGAGACCTTCACGCCCGGCAAGACCTACCACGGCGCATACAGCCACGATGTTGTGTACGC
This sequence comes from uncultured Desulfovibrionaceae bacterium, assembly GCA_964369815.1. Classification (GTDB taxonomy): domain Bacteria; phylum Desulfobacterota; class Desulfovibrionia; order Desulfovibrionales; family Desulfovibrionaceae; genus CAYJAD01. The sequence goes on along the minus strand of CAYJHS010000047.1, from coordinate 5,501 downwards.
AAATCATGTTACCCATACCACCACCAACAGCTTGAGCAGCTACGATGAGCTGGCGAGGAATTTGCAACAATCCTGCAGTATTCCACTGGAATTCACCAAAGAGCAAGTCAGATACGGTGTTAGAACCGGTGATAAATGCCCCAAGGCCACCCACGAAGGAAGCAAGCATAGGCCAAGTGCTGCCGGCAAAGGAGGCAACGGTTTCTGCCATAGCCAGTGGCATGGAGGGCAGGTTGGCGGGGTTCACGCCGGAGCCACGGAAGATGGACACCAGTGCTACGGCAAAGATAAGGGCAATGGTGGGGGATTTCATCTTGCTGATGGATTCGCCCCAAGCACGCTTAACTGCGTCACCGCTCATGCCGTGGATGCCAATGGTGAGAATGGCTACAAGGATGAAGGGAATGGTACCTGGCAAGTATAAGTATTGGATACCAGCATCAACATTGCTATAGCCCAAGATGTCATTGAAAGGAATGGACTTAGAGGCTAACCAGCTCTTGAAGGGAAGCTGGGAAATACGAGTAACCACAAGGATAAGACCAATAAGCGCATAGGGCATCCAAGCTTTGAATTGGCTCATGTGAGCAGTGAACTCAGTCTTGGTGGAAGTTTGTACGGTACCGGTCCATTCAGAATCCCAAGTATCTTGAGGGCCGAATGTCCAAACATTCTTAGGTACGCAAAAGCCTTTCTTGGTACCAGCAACGAGTACGCCAAGACCCACAAGACCACCAATAAGGGAGGGGAATTCTGGTCCAAGGAACCAAGCAAAAATAAGATAAGGTACAAGGAAGCACACAGCGGCAAAGATGCAGTATTTCCATGCGGCAAAGCCTTCGCTCCAGCTTTTGTTTTGACCATAAAAACGGGTCATAAAGCCAAGAAGGAAGATAGGCAAAATCACAGCCATGGGGCCGTGCATGGTGGTGGCCCATTCGCCAATAACTTTGCAGAAAGTTTCAAAGTTGCTGAAGTTTACAGCTGCACCACCATTGGCGGCGGCAGTAACGGCGTCGGCAATGGGAGCCTTTAAGGGGCCAAAGCCTACAATAACAGGTGTGCCCACAGCGCCGAAAGTTACGGGGAAGCTGTTAAATACAAGGCAGATAACAGCGGCGGCAAGGGGTGGGAAACCGAGGGATAAAAGGAGTGGGGCAGCAAGGGCTGCTGGAGTACCAAAGCCGGCGGCGCCTTCAATGAAGGAAGCAAACATATAGCCGATGATAATGGTTTGTATGCGACGGTCTGGGCTGATATTTTGCATGCCGTATTGAATGGTTTCCATGCCCCCACTTTCTTGCAGGGTAAACATGATGAGAATAGCGCCAAAAACAATTATCAGCACGCCAATGGCAGTGACGACGCCTTGCAAAGAAAGAGCCATAAGGTACATGGGTTCAAGTTTCCATGCAAAAAGACCTGCAACTACGGCAATAAGCCATGCAATGGGCATGGCGCGTGTAGCAGGCCAGCGTAGGCCGACCATAAGTACAAGCGCTGCCAAAATGGGCAAAATCGCCATAAGAGCCAACATTGATACAGACATAGTAACTCCTCTTGTATCCAAGGTTTCCCTTGGATGTTGTGAAATGTGTTGCTTTATGAAAAAACATCATGCAAATTTTTTCATAAACTCCCATAATTAAGGGGCATTTTCATGCCCCAAATCCATAATGTAACAAACCTTATTTACGCATATTTTCCGCTAAAAGCTCAGAAATATGTGTGACCTTTAGGCCTTGTTGCTCTTTTTCTGCTCCGCCACGAATTTGCATGACGCAACCTGGGCAGTCTACCACAAGGCGGCTTGCGCCGGAGTCCTTAGCGTTTTGTAGCTTCATGGCAAGGAGGTTTTTGGAAATTCCAGGGAATTTCATGGAATAAGAACCACCAAAGCCGCAGCAGACGTCTTCTTCTTTGCTAGGAGTATATTCCGCCGCTGTGTCAATGAGCTTACGTGGCTCTTCGATGACGCCAAGCCCACGGCACAAGTGGCAGGAGGCGTGATACGTAACTTTTTCAGAGCTTTTTACAAAATCATCGGCACCAAGCTTAAGTACATTGTGTACGAAAGAGCTGAAGTCGGTGATTTTTTCCACAAAGGTGTTACAACGCATCTTGGTGGCGGCGTCAGCACTGGACTCTTCGCCTACAATTTCCGGATAAGTATTTTTCAGATGCGAAGCACAAGAAGCGCATAAAGTAATAATGGCGTCATATTGATTGGAGTCAAAGGCGACAATATTTTGCTCTGCGACGCTGATGGAAGTTTTTCTTTGCCCCATCATTTCAAGCGGTAAGCCACAGCAACTTTGATTCATGGGGAAGTCACAATCTACACCATGCTTGGCAAAGAGCTCCACAGCTGCCTTTAATTGGTCAGGATAAATGAAGTCTTGAGCGCAGCCGGCAAAAATAGCGACCTTCAGCTTGGCATTGTTTACGGTGGGTTTAATGTCCTTCCATTGATCACGGAAGGATTTTTTTGCTAATGCGGGCAGTGCCTTAAACTTTTGCTTTTCAAAGAAAATAGCCGGCAAGTGGCGTTGATATTCGGTGCCGCCGGTAACAGGAAGCTGTGCATATTTTGCAAATTTTAGGAGGCTATGGAACATTTTGCGATTTTTCATCACAGCGCTGAGTAAGGTGGCTTCCATGGGGGCGCCTTCTTCTTCGTTCAAGCGCACTCGAATTTCACGAATAAGCCGTGGTAGGTCAATGCCCCCTGCACAGATATTCTTGCAAGATTCACAGTTGACGCAGTTTTGCGCCAGCACCTTGGCCTTGTCTCTGCCGTGGAAGAAGTAAGTGAGGATAAGGCCGATAGCACCAATGTAGATATAGCCCATTTGGTGACCGCCCACGAGGCGGTATACAGGGCAGACGTTGGCGCACGCGCCACAGCGCACACAGCGGAAAATTTGTGAAAAAAGCTCATCCTTTGCCAGGGCACTACGCCCATTATCCACAAAGATGATGTGCATTTCTTTCTTTTCATCTTCATTGCCAAGCCATTGCCCAGGGCCTGTGAACCAAGTCACATAAGTGGTGATAAGCTGAGCGGTGGCATTACGGGGGAGAATTTGCAAGGTGTTCATGGCATCATCCAAGGTAGGAAGAAGCTTATCAAGACCAGTAATGGCAACGTGAATACGTGGGAGGGTCGACACAAGGCGAGCATTGCCTTCATTGGTACAGGTGGCAAAGGCTCCGGTTTCAGCTATACAGAAGTTGGCACCGGTAACACCCATATCGGCGGCAATATACTTGGGACGCAGCTCTTTACGTGCTACCTTTACTAAGTGGTCAATGTCATGGTCTTCTTTTTCGCCGGTGACTTTACTAAAATCGTCAGCCACTTCATAGCGGGAAAGGTGAATGGCGGGCATAACCATGTGTGAGGGGCCTTCACCACGCAATTGAATGATATATTCCCCAAGGTCTGTCTCATCCACGGTGTAGCCTTGCGCCTCAAGATAGGTATTGAGTTGTGTTTCTTCGCTGGTCATGGACTTGGACTTGGCAATGCGCTTGACATTGCCTTCCTTGGCGATGCGAGCCATGATGGCATTGGCCTCATCGGCGGTGGCGGCACGGTGTACCTTCACTCCCTTGGCTTCGGCATTTTTCTTAAATTCTTCGTAATATTTTTCCAGATTTTGTGCTACATGGTCTTTGACATCGGCAATTTTTCTGATGATTTCAGGAGAATCAATTTGCTTAAAAACATTGTCCCGATTGGTTCTGTAAGCCACCGCAAAGGTGTCGAGAGTTTTACGTAAAAAACCGTTGTCGAGGGTTTCGTCCAATTGTTTGGAATATTCTGCAAGATTTTTCGGGGCGCTATGCATGGCTATCCTCCAAAATAATAATATGTTGTTCTAAAGGACCATGCACGCCTACGGCTGGAACACGCTCAATATCTGCGGTGCGGGAAGGGCCGGAAATAAATGCGGAATAGGCACCTGGCGTTTGCTGCATTTGGCGCAAAATGTGGGTAATGTCAAAGAGTTCTGGGTAGATGTCGGATTCTTTCACCATAAATATACAGATTTCACTCATCATGGTGGCAAGACGTTTTTCTTCACTGTCGGAGTTTACAAGACAGGTACCGGAGGCAGCTATGGCACATTCTGCTGTTCCAAAACCAATATCCACACCAGCTAAGTATTTACGCATGCCTTTTTCAATGCACACATAGTTTTTTTCTGCGCACAGTTTTTCGAGTTTAGCGTATAGTTCTGGAGGAAGGCCAGGGGCGGCAACAATGCGGCGGAGACGAGTGGGGAGCCCATCGGCAGTACCAGGGCCAAGGGCTGGGCCTGGTTCTGCTGCTAAAACTTCACAGGGGTGCTTTGCGGCGCAGATCTCAAGTACATAGGTTAAGGCTTCATCTTCCGATTTAACATTGATAACTTTAGCACCTACCACAGCAGCTTTAGTGCGAAAAGTTTCAATTACATGTTCTTTGTTCATTTTTGTTTCCATGCTTTTAATGCAAAATAAAAGGGGTTTTTATGAAAAATAGTACCTAGAAGGCTATTTAACCATAAAAAAACCCTTTTGTCTAATAATTATTTAAGATGTTCAGCTAAAAGCTCCGCAATGTGTGTAACTTGTAGCCCTTCGTTTTGTTTTACCGCTCCACCCCGTATTTGCATAACGCAGCCAGGGCAGTCCATGACCATGCGAGTGGCACCGGTTTCCTTCGCATTGGCTAGCTTCATTTCCAACAAATTCTTGGAAATGCCGGGGAACTTCATGGAATAAGAACCACCAAATCCGCAACACACGTCCTCTTCTTTACACGGTACATATTCAGCAACACTGGCAATAAGGTTGCGAGGCTCATCCACCACTTTAAGACTACGGCACAAATGGCAGGAGGCGTGATAGGTGACCTTTTCGTTACTTTTATTGAGTGTTGTTGCGTCTACCTTAAGTACATTATGTACAAAGGAGCTAAAGTCTGTGACCTTACTCACGAAGGACGCGCAGGAGTACTTTGTGTTGTCATCGGCATTACTTTTTTCGCCAATCAGTTCAGGATAGGAATGCTTTAAGTGTGATGCGCAGGAGGCGCACAGGGTAATGATGGCGTCGTATTTACTAGAGTCAAAGGCCGCTGTGTTTTGACGTGAAACAGCAATAGATGTTTCTCTTTGGCCCATCATTTCAAGAGGTAATCCGCAGCAACTTTGATCCATAGGGAAGTCACAGGCCACGCCATGCTTTTCAAAAATTTTCATAGCCGCTGCGAGTTGCTCAGGGTAGACAAAGTCGCCTGCACAACCGGCAAAAAGGGCAACCTTTAAGCGTGGATTGGTAACTTTAGGTTTAACTTTTTCCCACATGTCGCGGAAAGAAGTTTTAGCAATGGCTGGTAATGCCTTAAAGTCTTGCTTGCCAAAGAAAATGGCGGGCAAGTGGCGTTGATATTGTGTTCCGCCAGTGACGGGCAATTGGGCATATTTGGCAAACTTGAGTAAGGTGTGGAA
>CAYJHS010000046.1:0-14401 GCA_964369815.1 uncultured Desulfovibrionaceae bacterium | reverse complement strand
CTGGACGATGCGGTGGCGGTGGCGGTCTGTAGCCTGGACGATGCGGTGGCGGTGGTGGCCGATAGCCGGCACCATAATATGGGCCATCGTAATATGGGCCATAGTAGTATGGATCCTCAACGCAACCATATGCCAAAGGCAAAGTACACAATATGGCAATTAATAAAAGTTTTTTCATGATTTCTCCTCATTACTTAGTTGTAATCACAATAGAGTTTTCATCCTAACAAGCTTTATTTTGTGGTAGTTATGCACAAGACTTAGGGAGATTAGGTACTACATTAAAAGCAAGTAACTCCAATAAGGTTTAATAAGAACGATATTAAACCTTTAGAGTTTAAATAACATCTTCAGCCCTTACATATTTTGTGGGTCTTGGGCCGGTATCTCTTTCATAGTGTCTTTCACCATGCACATAGGGGGCGTCAGTTTGGCGCGTAATTTTTGGCTGCATCTCAGAATATTCAGGCTGTTTATAGCCATTATTTGTAGGAGAAGGGTCTTTATTACAACCAAGGGCAAAAACTAGCATGCTCAAAGAAACTAAAAGAAATATTTTCTTCATACCTACCTCACAAAAGTAATGGTGAAAGTTTTAAACATTATCGATAATAATGGTGATGCACCACACGCTTTGGTGGTGGTTTATGGTAGTGCCTTGGTGGTGGTGGTGGTCTATATCCTCGAGGATAATGTCTTGGAGGATAATGATGACAGCCCAAGACAAACAGCATAATAGATAAAAGCAATAGAGTACATATTTTTTTCATAGATATCTCCATTGTTGCCCACTCATTACATCATAATTTTATCTGTGTGATGGTCGATGATTTCCACCGCCGCCGTGATGACCACCGCCGTCACCGCCGTGGTGTTTTGGAGGGGGACCATAGCCACGGTGTCCTGGGCCATGATGATGGTGATGGCAACCCAAAGCAAAAAGCATCATAGACATGATGGCAAGTGCAAGAAATTTTTTCATAATTACCTCTCATTTTTAATTTTTATGTTAATAATAAGCTCTAACAGTACATGTTAAGCCATAGACTCACGTACTGCTAAAGCTTCCATCTCAAGCGTATTTTTATGGCTTTCTTCAATGTTTAAGGCCTTAGCAAGGCCGTCAAGGTAGGAGCGCTCCATAACGGATTCCCCATTAAGGGCGGCCCACGCGCGTCTATACACGGCTTGGGCCGGTCCGGGGCTATTTTTTTTCGCTGCCAATGCCAGGGGAGCAAGGGGTTTTTGCAAAAAGTCGTCCAGCGTTGCTGTCATTTCTTTATCAGGGAAGAGAGATTCTACCGCATTGTGGATATAGGCTTTTTCTTCTTCATCAATATGCCCGTCAGCTCGTGCAGCAAAAATCATAGCTTCGAGCAAAATAAGTGCCGTGGTGTCTTCAATGCTCGATGCAGGTGCAGGAGATGCTTCTACAGCTACTGGAGCGGTAGGTTGAGGTGCGCAGTCACCAAATTGATAACTTTGCTGTGGAGCTTGTTGTGGAGCTTGCTGTGCTGCTTTGCTTTGTGACCATTTTTGATAAAAATTCCAAGCTAGCGCGCCAGCTGCGGCAGTTCCACCCACAAGCACAGCACTTTTTGCGAGTTTTTTAGCTTTTTTCCCACTAAATAAAGCACCAAGAACACCACCAATGGCAGCAGAGCCTAAGAGGCTGCCCACATTGCCAAAACTACCTTGTGACACAGCTTGACCGGGCTTGCCGGCATTTTTCATAACGGTGTCTAATTTTCCACCAAGAGCGTCATTAAGACTTTGACTAATATTGCCGAAATTCCCGCCTTTAACGGCATCAAAAAGGCCTTTCATAAGAGATTCTCCTTTGGATGTTATGGTTATCTTATATAATATGTGTAACTGTAAATCATGTAAGTATATGCTATCTCAATTTTTAACTATTGCCTAGCTATTTTTCTGCCCTAGCAATAAGAGCAATATACACATGACTTGCTCCAGCATTACGCAAGGCAAGACAGGCATGGTGCAGTGTTGCCCCAGTGGTTATAACGTCATCAACCAGAAGCACTTTTTTGCCTTTAATCTCCTGAGCCGCAAAGGACTTTATTGGATTAGCAAGCCTTTGCTTCGCCATAAGTCCCACTTGTGGTACTGTGTGCCGAATTCTTTGAAGACTGTGTAAGGCTAAAGGGATTTGGCAAGTTTTTTTTAATGGGCGGCACAGCTCTAGCACTTGATTATATCCTTCAGACCCTAGACGTTTTTTGTGTCTTGGCATAGTAATAAGTATATCACAGCTAGGTAATGTTTGAATAGCGCAAGATAAACATCTAGAAAGTAATGGGATAATGGAAAAATCTTTAGAAAACTTATAGCGCACCATTAGCACCTTTAAAAGTCCTTTGTAAGGAGAAAAATACTGCAAAGCATCCCAAGGCGGTGGGCTTTTTATACATTGTAAACACAAGATTTCTTGTGTCTTTTCGTTATGTAATGGATGACCGCACAGCTTGCAACACAATGGCGCTTTTTTTGGCATTTGTGCAAGGCAGTCAGGGCACAGATACTCATGAGTAAAAACTAGATAATCTTTAAGCACATAGGGTGTTTTGCAAGCAATGCAACATCTTTCTGCAAAGAAGTATTTTTGTACCCACGTACAAAACAAAGCAATTTTATTTGCTAAAAACATGCATATTTGCCTTCAGATTTAAGAATTATTATGTAAAAAAACTGTGGCTACATTCTGACCGTGCTTATAAATTTGCTGACACGTCGCCGTATCTTGAAGTAATTCTTGCGCTCCATCAAAGCCGGGGAATAAGAGTTTATCTGTAATTTTGACAGAAAAAACATCAAAAAAATACTGCAAAGACCATAATGAGCCTTGAAATAGGTTTTCCCCTTGCTTTCTTGCTGCTACAAGAGCCACACCGGCCTTTGCTTTGTCATGTAATATGGATTGCTCTGTATGTACTACAGCTTTATGTTTAAGGTGTTGCCCCCAAAATTGCTGTGCTCTATCCATGAAAGCTTTAGTTTTAGCGGGAATATGATAAAAGTAAATGGGCGAAGCAAAAAAAATATACGACGCCCTTTGCATACAAGAAAAAAGATATGCTACATCATCTTTACCTTCATATATACAGCGTGAACTGTGATGACATGCATCGCAGCCTATGCAGGAAAGTATATTAAAGTTACGTAAGTAAAGAATTTTTACTTGGGGTGTGTCAAGCTTGTCTTGTGTTACAGAGTGCACTCCATCTGCAAAAAGCTGAGCTATGGCATCGGAGTTACCACCTTGCCTTGGGCTGCAAGCCAAAACACAAATTGGTGCTAAGTCTCGTTCTTTTACGCAATGAGTGTGCATAGCTCCTCAACTTTTGTAAGTTTTATATTAGCGAACAAAATCTCCACAATAGGGATTATGTGCTTGCTCATCTCCAATACTACTTTCAGGCCCATGTCCGGGGTAGACCATAGTTTCTTTGGGGAGCACAAAAAGTTTACTTTTAATGGAAGCGATTAAAGTTGCGTGATCTCCTCCCGGTAAGTCAGAACGCCCCACAGCTCGATAAAAAAGTACATCCCCCGTACATACAAGCTTTAAGTCTGGAAAGTATAAGGACATACTGCCCGGAGTGTGTCCCGGTGTATGCAAGGATTGAAAACGTAAATCTCCAAGAAGGTGCTCACCCTCTGTGAGGGGCGCAGAATCAAACTTTTTCACATGCGGAAAGCCCCACATACCTCCCTTACCAGACTCTGTATCTAGTAAAAAAGCATCGTCTGCGGGAGAAAATATTGGTGCATTGGTTGCAGCGTGTAAATCGGCAACGCCGTATAAATGGTCAAAATGAAGATGAGTTAAACAAATGCCTAACAGCTGTAAGTTATTACTCTCTAAAAACTTAATAACAGGACGGGGGTCTCCGCCTGGGTCTACCACTATGGCACTTTGCCCTTTAGATACTACATAGCAATTTGTTTCTAAGGGCCCAATACTAAAAGTTTTTATGGACATGTTTTTATTCACCTTTTTATAAAATTTTTCATGATGGTTAGAGCACACTTTGATATAATTTATTTTGTATTAGGATGTGATAAGTTGTCAAGGTGAAAAAGACATCAAAAATATAATAGAAAAAAGTACAAGGAATACATGAACGCCACTATGCAAAAAGCCAAAAATGATTTATATATTTAAGTAGCTTAATTTATTATATAATAAGTATGATAATTTCATTTGGCAAAGTTTGCTCTTTTGGAAAATGATAGCATGGATCGGAAAAAGAGAGTATGGCTAAATTTTTAAAAAAAATTGCTTCTTTGCGTAGTGACGCACTGCCTTTGCTATACAAGCTCATGAAATATGGAACAAACGGTGCAAGCTGTGGGCTTTTAGTACAACAAGTTCTGTGCTAATCGAACCATTGCTAATTTACACTAATTAATACTTTTGCATGTTCATGTAAAAGATTGACAATTTTATATAATTATGTAATTTTATTATGATAAAATTTATGTAAAAACGAAGAGGCTTAATATGAAAAAAAGCACCACAATTTTCCTTATTCTTCTAGTGTTTATTATTACAATACCTTTTGCTGTTATTGGGTATATTGAGATGAGTACGGAAAAAACGCTTAGTCAAACGCTGGAAACGCAACACATTACGGCAAAAAAAATAGAGTTTAGTTTTATTTCTAATACACTAGAAATATCAAATCTTTATGGCACAGACCCCACGAATCCTCTTATTACCTTTGGGGCAGAAAAAATTAAAATTAAAGCCCCAAATTTGGATGCTTTTAACCCGGAAATATCTGGACATCCCACAGTAGCCGAAGAAATTGTAATACAAAATATATTGATATCTTACCCTATGACGCAAGGGCAAGATAAGGTAAGCATAGCGCAAATGCGTGTGCTTGGCTGGCGACAAAACTTAGGTAAATTCTTTGCCGTCCTTCATAAAAAAAATTCTGAAGAGTATTTTACTGCACTTTTAGATAGTTATATTGCCAGTATCGAACTTTCAGGCATTCAAAGTAGCAACACGCTTATAGCAACTCAAAAATCAAAAACTCAACAGATTATCCTTAAAAATATTAGTCCCAAAAACATTGGACTCTATGAAATTCACGGCCTTTCAAGTGACAGTGAACAACCCGGTGTAGGTGTTTTTTATAATGATATTAAAAAAGTACAGATAGAAGATTTTGCCATTCCCAGTGCGAAATTTTTAGCTTCGTTATGGAAAATTGTTGCAAACAAAGAAATGACTGTTGCAAACAAACAAACACAAATATTTACTGCGTTGGCAAAAGAAGTGCATGCCGAAAACAATTATTCACTTAGCCTAACTCAACCTGACATAGGTATTATGCGCAACAATAAAAAAATGCGCATGTTTTTTGCAGATCATTTTCAAGCTGCTGCTGCATATGAAGTGGACAAGGGCTTTAGCTTTGCGCTGAAACTAAATGGATTACAAGTAGATACAAGCCTCTATGAAGGCACACAAATTCATGCCATAACACAAGCTATGTTAGGTTCAGCCGTTATACAAGGCGATGTGTCCACAGAGGGGATATTCCATACTTCTGATAAAGAAAGTAGTTTTGTTCTCCAACTCAATGGTGGTACTCTTGGTGTATTGCAAGGGCGTTGGCACATGCTTTTGCCTTGGGCTAACTTCCAAAGCTTCTACAGTGCTTTGTCACAAAACGCTGATTTATTTAGTATACTACAGGCATCGCAAACAAAAGATTTACAGTTTACCTATGAGGATAAAGGACTTTTGCCACGTACCCTGTTAGCCATTGCTAAGCTTAATGATATGCCCCTTGGGCAAGCCTTCCCTTTATTTGAAAACTATGTGGACATGCAGTCACTACAGCTCAAAAAATATTTGACGGAAGAAAACTTTAATAATGCTCTTAACTGCATTAAAAATCACGGAAAACTCCAAAGTGCACTTACTTTTGAAAAGGCAATACCAAATATTGCCATCGGCATCATGACGCTTGCTAATCCACAGTCACTTCCTTTAAAGGTTATTTGTACGCCTGGGGAAAATATCTTGGAAGCTACCCAAAAACTGCTTCCATAAGCTGTTGCAAAGAATAAGTAAGTACGAAATACGGTATGAAAGCCCTTGACTTTTATATAAAAGTCTGTATATCAAAACTTTTTTCACCTATTACCCTTAAAGAGATATTTATGACCACTGATACTATCTTTGAAAAACCTAAAAAATCTAAAATTCGTGAATATATCGAAGCCCTTTTAATTGCGCTTGTTTTGGCTCTTTTTATCCGTACTTTTATTGTGCAGGCCTTTAAAATTCCTTCTGGATCAATGCTTGAGACCTTGCAAATTGGCGACCACCTCTTGGTAACAAAATTTGCCTACGGGGTTAAAATGCCTTTTAGCGATTCTTACCTTATTGAGGGTAGCAATCCAGAATATGGCGATGTAATTGTATTTGAGTATCCCAAAGATCCTTCTCTTGATTATATTAAGCGTATTGTAGGGGTTCCCGGTGATATAATCGAAATAAAAAATAAACAATTTTTCCGCAATGGCACAGCTGTTAAAGAAAATTATATCCAAACCTCAGAGCGCAGTGTCGTTATCCCCTTAAGAGATAATTTTGGCCCCTTCAAGGTACCCGCAGGCGAGTATTTTGTGCTTGGAGACAACCGAGATGATTCCCAAGACTCTCGCTTTTGGGGTACAGTCAAAAAATCTGCCATTCGAGGCAAAGCATGGCGCATTTACTGGTCTGCTAATGGTCTTGATAATATTCGCTTTAATCGCATTGGTAAGGCTGTAGAGTAAATGATTGTTCAGCTTGCCAGTGGAATCTTGCATGGGGTAGATTCGTTGCGTGTTGATATTGAAATCGACATGGTGCGTAAAGGTATCCCTGCTTTCACCTTGGTAGGGCTGGCAGAAGGTGCTGTGCGTGAATCTAAAGAGCGGGTGGCAGCGGCTTTGCGTGCTTGTGGTTTTACCTTACCGCCAGCACGTATTACTGTAAATCTTGCCCCGGCTGACAGAAAAAAAGCTGGCGCAGGGTATGACCTGCCTCTCGCCTTAGGTTTACTCGCCGCCGCTGGTGTTATTCCCCCAGAAAGTGTACAGGGATGGTTCTTTGCAGCAGAACTTTCGCTTGAAGGCAAGCTAAAGCCCATAACGGGCACGCTTCCCTTGGCTATTTTAGCTCGAGATCAAAAAGCTCGAGGCCTCATGGTAGCTCCAAGCAATGCGCAAGAAGGAGCCGTTGTACAGGGCGTTTCGGTTTTTGCCCCGCAAACCTTGCTAGAGTGTGTAGCCATACTCACAGGGCAAGAGCTGGGGCGACCCGTACTTGTTGACTCCATAGAGAGCTCACAGCACCAGCAATGGGGGCAGCTGGATTTTTCTGAAGTAAAAGGGCAAATGGCCGCAAAGCGAGCTTTAGAAATTGCCGCAGCAGGAGGCCATAATGTTTTACTTATTGGCCCGCCCGGCAGTGGTAAAACCATGCTTGCCCAGCGTTTGCCAAGTATTTTACCTCCTCTTTCCTTTGAAGAAGCTCTTGAAGTAACAAAGATTTATAGCGTTGCTGGTAAGCTTCCTGCCGGAGCTGGGCTCATACACACTCGTCCCTTTCGTGCGCCGCATCATACCATTTCTGACATTGCGCTTATTGGCGGTGGCAATATTCCTCGTCCGGGAGAGGTCTCTTTGAGTCACCGAGGAGTGCTTTTTTTGGATGAATTTCCTGAATATAAAAAATCCACCCTTGAAGTATTACGTCAACCTCTCGAAGATGGTATTGTAAGCATTGCTAGAGCTAGTCAATCAGTCACCTTTCCGGCAGGGTGTATGCTTATTGCGGCCATGAATCCTTGTCCTTGCGGATATCATGGCGACAGCACACATTCTTGCACATGTACCCCCCAGCAAATCAGTAAATATGCCGGAAAATTGTCAGGCCCTCTATTAGATCGCATTGACCTCCATATTGAGGTTCCTGCTGTGCCTTATGAGGATTTACGCGCCTCTTCCGGTACTCTTGATACAAGTGGCACTTCCGTACATATGAAAGAACGTGCTCTTGCAGCCAGAGAACGGCAAAGGGCTCGATATAAAGGAACCCATTGCCTATGTAATGCAATGCTATCAGGTAAAATGCTCGAGGAACACTGTGCGCTTGACAGCAAAGGCGCCAGTAGTCTTGAGCGAGTGGTTCGCGGGCTTGGGCTTTCTGCTCGTTCTTACACTCGTATTTTACGTTTGGCTCGCACCATAGCTGACCTTGAAGGGGCACCACATATTTTGCACACTCATATTCATGAAGCTGTATCATTGCGTGTGCTTGATAGACAAAGTGCAGAAATTTAAGGAACTCATAGATATAACATGAAAATATGTATTATAACAGGTGGCTCACAAGGCCTTGGGCGTGACATGAGTCAACGCTTTTTGCAACTAGGCTTTGTAGTTGTGGTGCTTGATATTGTCAAATCTTCAAATGCTGATGTGGATTTTGTGCAAACGGATCTTGCACAACCTGCTGATATTGAACAGGCTTTTGCTTATATAAAAACAACGTATGGAAAGGCGCATGTCCTTATAAATAATGGCGCCATTTCTGCCTTTGAAAAAAGTATTACTCAAACAAGTCTTGAAGAATATGACACCTTACTCAATACAAATTTGCGTGCACCATATCTTTGTGCAAAGGCTTTCATTGCATTAAATCAAGAAGAAAAATATGGGCGCATTATCAACATTGCATCCACACGTTGGCATCAAAATATGGCCGACTGGGAACTGTATGGCATGAGTAAAGGGGGTATGATTTCTTTTACGAACACCTTATGTGTTTCTTTAACTGGCTCCCATATTACTGTAAATGCCATTAGCCCTGGTCATATTCATACGGGCAATAGAGATGAGCTGGAAGACTATGACCATAAAATTCATCCTTCCAATAGGGTCGGCATGCCACGAGATATTACCAATGCCTGCGTGTTTTTGGCTGATCCAGAAAATGACTTCATCAACGGCGCAAATATTGTCATTGATGGTGGCATGACCAAAAAAATGATTTATTAATTATTGAAATAGAAGAAATTATGCAAAATACCCACACACAAGATACTGCTACTGATATGATTCCCATGACAGACGCTTTGGGCAAGACTATGCCTCTTGCAAGTAAGGAATTTCCTCGTACGCTTTTTTTATCTCACTGGTTTCCTTTATCTTCAGAAACTTTTGTTTTTTATGAAATCGAGGGCTTATACAAGCGTAATCTTCCAATATCAGTCATTACTTTATATGCACAAAAACACAAAAATCTTGCTCAGCATATTCGTAATACGCCTGTGCCCATAGAGCATTTTGGCATGATAAAGACAGGGCATATCTTACTGGCAACTTTTAAGCGTTTTTTACAAGAACCAAGAAAAACACTGCGCATTTTAAGGACACTTCTTTTCAAAAAATGGCGTAACACTGAAATGCACCTTGAAAGCTTATGGGCTGCATTCGCGGGGTTTTATTTGGCAGAAAGAGTAAAGAGCATGGGAGTTGCGCATATACATGCGGCGTGGGCCAACGGTCCCACTACAGCGGCGTGGGTGGTGCATCAACTGGATGCTGTACCATACTCCTTTTCGGTTCATGCCGGCGATATTCGGCCCGAAGACGGTTTTTTGAAACGAAAACTTGAAGATGCTACCTTTGCACGAGCAAATATTCGTTTTAATATACCATACCTAGCTTCATTTGTGGAAGAGAAACACCACGACAAACTTTACCTTGTGCATAATGTTTCCACCTTAAAAAATTGCCCTATGGCTCCTGTAAGTATGCAAGCGCCATATAGGCTCATTGCCATTGGACGACTTATAGAAACCAAGGGCTTTCAATATCTTATCGATGCTATGCGTATTTTATTAGATCAAGGGATTGCCGTGCACCTTTCCATTATTGGCTCTGGAGCATGGATGGGAAAACTACAAAAGCGCATTCAAGATCACAAATTGGAAGACAGTGTCAGCATGCTGGGCTTTGTAACCCATGATGGTATTTCTGCGCAGCTCATGAACAGTGATATTTTTATTATGCCAAGTATTGTAAAAGAAAAAGTATTGTGTTCTGATGGTTTACCTAATGTCGTCATGGAGGCCATGCACCACACCTTGCCGGTTATTGCCACAGACATTGCAGGTATGCGAGATGCTGTCATTGACGGAGAGACCGGCTACCTTGTTCCGGAACGTGACGCTGCTGCCTTGGCCCAAGCTGTGAAAAAAATGGTGGAAAATAGAGACCACGCCATATATATGGCAAGGAATGCTAAAGAACTTGTCACACGCACTTTTGACAGTGAAGCCAATCTTGATAAATTAAGCTACCTTATACGCACTTATACTCCTTAGCATAATGGAATACTATAATCTATAAAATGCAGCTTAAAAAGGCCTGTGTGCGTTCATGCTGCGCATTTTTGAAAATTTGTTCTGGTGATCCTTGTTCTGCAATGACGCCCTCATCCACAAAGATGACTCTGTCGGCCACTTCTCCGGCAAAACCCATTTCGTGGGTGACCACTATCATGGTCATCCCTTCTGCGGCGAGTTCTTTCATAACTTGTAAAACTTCTCCAACCATTTCAGGGTCAAGGGCAGAAGTTGGCTCATCAAACAGCATGATATCCGGATTCATGGCAAGAGAACGGGCAATGGCCACACGTTGTTTTTGCCCGCCGGAAAGCTGGTGAGGGTAATTGTCTGCCTTATCTGCAAGACCTACACGCTCAAGAAGCTGCATGGCTTTAGCCTCTGCTTGCTCCTTGCTAAGCTTTTTGAGCTCCACAGCTGCAAACATGATATTCGTTTTTACTGTCATATGAGAAAAAAGATTAAATTGCTGAAAAACCATACCAATATTTTCTCGTACCTTATTAATATTGACGTTTTTGCCCACCACGGGCATGTCGTCGATAATAATTTCACCTTGTGTAGGTTCTTCAAGTCTGTTTAAGCAGCGCAAGAGTGTAGATTTACCGGAACCGGATGCGCCGATAATGCACACCACTTCACCTTCAGCCACTTCAAGATCAATGCCACGTAATACTTCAATATCATGGAAGCTTTTATGTAAATTGGTGACTTTTAGTTTATTTATCATAGCTAATCTTTTTCTCCACAAATTTTGAAAGAAGCATTAAGGCCGAAATAAAAGCAAGGTAGACAGCTCCTACCCAAAAATAAGTTGCAAAGTAATTCCAATTTGCAGAAACATATTGATTTGCTTGGTTTACTGTTTCACTAAGTCCTATAACTGTAAGTATAGAGCTATCCTTTACAGTTATAATAACCTGGTTAACTAAAGCTGGGCAAACAATCTTCAAAGCTTGTGGAAGGACACCCTTTGACATGGTTTTACTAGAGGATAGTCCAAGACTACGAGCAGCCTCCACTTGACCTTTGCTTACGGCTTGAATGCCACTACGATAAATTTCCGAAAGATAGGCACCAGCATTAAGACTCAAGGTAATAATCCCGGCAACAATAGGGGTAATTCTAAAATCATCTATGAAAAGTCTAATAATTTGGGGCGTTCCAAAGTAAATAAACAAAGCTTGAACAATCATTGGCGTGCCACGAATAACCCATACATAGGCATGAGCTAAAAAGCTCAAAACTGGTATCTTTGCTATAGTAAGTAATTGACACTTGGACAGTGATAATCATCCCTTTGGCAAGAAAGGGATAAATATCAAAAAATGTAGAAATAAGCACGTCAAACATGGTTTTCCCGTCATAGACTAAAATGTTTGTGCCTGCCCTCAATGCGGGGGCAGGCACAAAATTTTACTTTTTACTAAATAATAGCAGTTAATTACATGCCGTATTTGGCAAGAACTTTTTTGTATGTGCCATTGGCTTTAATATTTTTAAGACCCTGATTAAAGGACTTAATAAGCTCTGGGTTTTTACCTTTAAGTACAGCAAAACCATAAGGGCCTACATTCTCTTTTTCACCATAAAGCTTGAGAGGAAGCTTGGAAGTGGAAATTCTGTAGCTAATAACACTAAAATCTTCTACGCCTGCATCAACATTGCCAGTTTGTACGGCAGCATAGACAGCGTCAGACCCTTCATAGCTTTGTACGGTAAAGCCGTATTTGTCTTTGATACTATTTACATATTTTGCGCCTTGGGTGCCAGTTTTCACGGCAACAATTTTACCCTTTAAGTCGTTAAGGGATGCCAATTTGCTATCTTTTGCTACAAAAAGAGTCTGTCCATCTTCAAAGTAAGGATCGGAAAAATCATAAGACTTTTGGCGTTCTGCAGTGATGGTCATACCGGCAATCATGCCATCTGCCTGTCCAGCACTAAGGTTACCAAGAGCAGCATTACAACCAATATTATCTACTTTTTATTTGAAGCCTTGGTCAGCGGCGATGGCTGCCAAAAGATCCATATCAACACCAACATACTTATTGGTTTTTGCATCTAAAAAGTCAAAGGGAGCAAAGGAGTTATCAGCTACTATGCGATATACTTTTTCTGCTTGAGCAACATTCACACCGCCAAAGCCAAGAGCAAAACTCATGACAAAAAATATGCTGAGAATTTGTGCCATAGAAGTCATAATTTTTTTCATTTTTCTTTATCCTCCATTTTTTTGAATTAAAGCTCTTAACATTTTGAAAAGCAAATGTAAATATTAAAATTTTGAAAAATTAAGACAAAAACATGAAGAAATGTTCATTGGTATAGATAAATATGAGTAAGTTATAATGTTTTAACTCTATAGAGCTGTGCTGTAAACTTTACTTGCCAAAATTCTTCTTCACGCTTACAACTACCCATCTTATATATCTGGAGCAAAACATGTCTTTAAGCATAGGAATTGTGGGCTTACCCAATGTCGGAAAATCTACCCTTTTCAACGCCCTCACTAAGGCACAAAATGCCCAAGCGGCAAACTATCCCTTTTGTACCATTGAGCCTAATAAGGCTACTGTGGCAGTGCCAGACAAACGTCTTGCCATTTTGACAGATCTTGCCAAACCGCAAAAGACCTTGCACGCTAATGTGGATTTTATCGATATTGCCGGCCTTGTACGCGGAGCCAGTAAGGGGGAAGGGCTAGGCAATCAGTTTTTAGCCAATATTCGTGAATGTGCAGCTATTGTACATGTGGTACGCTCTTTTGAGGACGAAAATATCACTCACGTTGATGGAAGCGTAGATCCTTTACGCGATATTGAAACCATTGAAACAGAGCTATTATTGGCTGATATTCAATCTGCCGAAAAAAGGGTAGAGCGTTTGCGCAAAATCCGTGGAGATAAAAATGCGGCTGCTGTGGCAGAACAAGTCAATACCCTTTTAGCACACTTAAATGCTGGAAAGCCGGCACTTACTTTTGAGCAGCCAGATAATGAACATTTTGCCATACAGTGGCGTGAAATGGGTTTAATTACTGCTAAAAAAACAATTTACTGTGCTAATGTGGATGAAGGTGACGCTGTTTCCGGTAATGCTCATGTGGATGCGGTACGTACCTTGGCTGCTGAGCGTGGTGCTGGCTTTGCTTTAATTTGCGCAAAAATTGAAGAAGAATTACAGGGTCTTCCTGACGAGGAACAAGAAGAAATGTTAGCTTCTTTTGGTATTGAGGCTAGCGGTCTTGAGGCCATTATTCGCACCGGCTACGATACGCTTGAATTATGCTCCTATTTTACTGTTGGCGAAAAAGAAGTACGAGCATGGACAATACATAAGGGGTGGAAGGCTCCACAAGCTGCATCTGTGATTCATACTGATTTTGAACGAGGTTTTATTCGAGCAGAAGTCATTTCCTACGACGATTTTATAAAGCATAAAAGCGAAGCTGCTTGTCGTACTGTCGGTGTATTACGCACGGAAGGAAAGGAATATATTGTAAAAGATGGGGATGTTATGCACTTCCTCTTCAATGTATAGATATAGTCTTTTCATGATGATTAAAGGTATGGATAGTCGCATGTCCATACCTTTTTTTAGGTCTTAAAAAACAAAAGGACAGACAACAAGAAAACTTGCTTTCTGTCCTTAAAAAATTAAAGGGAAATTCTAAGCTAGTCGCGGTCTTTACCTGTATACTGAGCGAGCAACTTATCAGCGGCGTTTTTCTCTGCAACACCAAGTTCAGCAACACGACGTGCGCCAATGTAGTTTCTGCTAAAGTATGAGACAGAAAGATCCGTTACTTGAATTCTTTTATTGCGGCGTGGGCTATGAATAAATTTGTTATCACCAATGTAGATACCAGTATGATAGCCAATGCGAGGATGACGGAAGGCTACAATATCGCCAACTTTCATCTCACTCTTACGTTTTACCTCTACACCTGAGAG